>JACQXD010000010.1 GCA_016208875.1 Nitrospirota bacterium | reverse complement strand
AATATGATTAAAAGGATTGCAGGTACGCTGATGGTCTTTGCACTCGGTATCGGCATAGCCATGTTTCTTTCATGGAGATATACAAAACCTATATACGATGTTGTCACAGCGGCAAAAAGGATTGCAGCAGGTGACCTTAAACAGACCTTTGATACCAAACGTAAAGACGAGATCGGAGATCTCACGCAGAGTTTTAACTTCATGGTCCGGAAGCTGCGTGAACAGCGTCAGCTCGAGGAAAAATTGCGAGAGGCCGAACATCTTTCGGGTATAGGTCAACTTTCACGAAGCATAGCTCACGAGATAAGGAACCCGCTTAATTTTATAAGTCTCAGCATAGATCATATAAAGGAAAAATATGCCCCCGATGCCCGCAGGGAGGGTGCAGAGAAATTCGCTCCGCTTATATCAAGTATAAAACAGGAGATCCAGAGGTTGAACAAGCTTGTAGAGGATTTTCTTGACTACGGAAGACCGTTGAGACTTAACCTTCAGGAAACCGACGTCGGTAAGCTCCTCGATGATATAATGGAGATAATCACGGCAAAGGCAGAGGCGGAAAAGATAAAGATCATAAAGGACTATCATTCGCTTCCGGAGTTGAAGATAGACCCTGAACTTATAAAGACATGCATATTTAATGTTATAGCTAATGCGTTTCAGGCGTGTCAGAGATACGGGAATGGGAATTCCGGAGAATGACTTACCGAGGGTATTTGACCCGTTTTTTACCACGAAGATAAATGGCCTCGGACTCGGACTTGCGATGACAAAAAGGGTTGTTGAGGAGCACGGAGGAAAAGTAGATATCACAAGTACGGCAGGGAAAGGCAGTAAGGTAATAATAACCTTGCCGGTACTTAGTGAATAGTGAACAGTGAATAGTGAATAAAAATGATTACTAAATACTATGCACTAAATACTATTCACTAACGACTATGCACTAACGACTAAAGATGGGAGGCTAAGTGTCAAGCATACTTGTAGTTGATGACGAACCTTTACAGAGAGATATATTAAAAACAATACTTGAAGACAGCGGTTACGAGACACATACGGCATCTTCCGGAGAAGAAGCCGTTAAGATCGCAAAGGTATTCAATCCGGACGTCATCCTTACCGACCTTAAGCTTGGCGGGATAAGCGGGGTAGAACTGCTGAGTAAAGTACAGGAAGATCATATGGCACCCGTTGTTATTATTATGACTGCTTATGGAACCGTGTCGTCAGCAGTCGAGGCAATAAAAAAAGGCGCCTTTGATTATCTTACCAAACCGCTCGATAAAGATGTGCTTCTGATAACGGTTAAAAGGGCAATGGAAAGGGTTGAACTGCTTAAAGAAAACTTACATCTTCAGAAGGCACTGTTCGACAGGTTCAAGATAGAGGGCATTATCGGTCATTCAAAAAAGATGATAGAAGCGGTTGAGATCATGAAAAAAGTTTCTCCAAGCCCTGCTACCGTACTTATAATTGGCGAGAGCGGGACAGGCAAGGAGCTTGTGGCAAGGGGTATGCACTATAACAATGCCCGACGAACAAAACCATTTACTGCAATCAACTGTGCTGCAATCCCGGAAAACCTTCTCGAGAGCGAACTTTTCGGATATGAGCCCGGGGCATTTACAGGCGCCCTTTCACGGCGGATAGGTCTTATCGAGGCAACGGACGGCGGTACTCTCTTTCTGGATGAAATCGGAGACCTTCCTCAGATAACTCAATCTAAAATATTACGTGTTCTTCAGGATAAAGAGATCAGGCGTCTTGGCGGAAAAGATACGGTAAGGGTCAATGTCAGGATAATCGCTGCTACAAATAAGGACATTGGAAAGGAGATGCAAAAGGGTAGCTTTAGAGAAGATCTGTACTACAGGCTAAACGTTGTAACTATAGAACTTCCTCCTCTTAGAGATAGAAAAGAAGATATTCCGGAGTTGGCAGATTTTTTCATAAAGAAGTATAACCAGGACTTCGGGAAAAGGGTTAAAGGTGTGGAAGATGGTGCAATGAAGGCCCTTATTGAATATTACTGGCCGGGCAATATAAGACAGCTTGAATCCGTTATAGAGCGTGCAGTTCTTATGTGCGAGAGCTCGTTCATAAAGCTTAAAGACATAAAGAGCGAGCTGCGGTATTTGCAGGAAGGTATCGGGATCCTCGATTTTGATCTCCCGGACAAGGGCATAAATTTCGAAGATATGGAGAAAGAGCTTTTGAAAAAGGCAATGTTTAAGGCAAATAACGTTGCTGCAAAGGCTGCAAGGCTGCTCGGAATGAGTTATAAAACCTTCTGGTACAGGTGGGAAAAATTCGGTATTGACACATCCTCAAAAAAGGAGAAAGATTCCTAAAAGGGAGGGACAATACCATTCAGTGAAAGGCGGAGATTGTTAATTTGATAAATCTCTCCTAACCTCCCTTTTCCAAAGGGAGGAATATCCTTCTCTATCAAAAGGGGATAAGGGGTGTATTCCCCTCTTTGGCAAAGAGGGGCGAGGGGAGATTTTATAAATATTTCCACATTTCACTGAATAGATACCCTGTATTGCTAATTAATATTTATAATCGTAGAGGCTGGCACGATTATTGTTATACAAATCGAACAGTATCAAATTTCATATTGAAAGGAGGTGATTTCGTGAAGAAGATAATAGCACTTATAGTCGCAGTACTATTTGTATTTGCAGTTGCTTCAATATCAATTGCAGAGGAGAAAAAGGCTGCCGAGCCTGCAAAGAAAGAGGCAGCTCCTGCAAAAACGACCGCAACTGTTAAAGCCAACGGTGAAGTCAAAGCTGTTGATGCAGCAGCTAATTCCATCACAATAACAAGGAAAAAAGGTGATCTTACCGTCGTAGCCGACAAAGACACTGTAATAAAGGTCGGCAAAGAGAAGAAGACTCTCGCTGATGTGAAAGTCGGCGACAAAGCCACCGTAATGTATTCTGAAAAGGATGGAAAGAATGTTGCAAAAAGCATAACAGTATCGGCGGCAAAGAAGGCAGAGAAGAAGGCCGAGCCTGCAAAGAAAGAGACAAAGAAAGAAGAGAAAAAAGCTGAGCCGGCAAAGAAACCGGCAACAGGCGGTTATTAATCAATTCGATTCATATGAATAAAAATAGGGCACTGAATTCAGTGCCCTATTTTTTTATCTTAGTCCTAACCGTTTTGAGCGTGTCCTGCATATGCGACTGATAAAAATCACCGAGTCTTTTCAGGATATCCGGATATTTTTCGAATATCTCTTCAAGAATGAGCCTGTTAAATTCCATAATCTCAAGTTTATCCACTGCAATTACAGATGCAGTTCTCGGTCTTCCGGTGAGAAATGCAACCTCACCAAAAACATCCCCGCAGGATAGAGTTGCAAGCTCTATCTCTTTACCGAGTATATGCGCAACAACCCTTGCCTCGCCGGATTTTATAACATAGATCGAATCACCTGAATCTCCTTCTTCGATAATTTTCTGCCCGTGTAAAAATGATTGGGGTTCAAGCCTGCCGATCAAATCTCTGGCTTCATCTTCAGGTACGGAAGACAGGAATGAAGGAATACAAAATATGGATTCATCTTCCGTGGGAAAAGAATATGGCGTCTCGGTTTCCTGCTTTTCTTTAGATACTTCCTTCTCCTGTATTTCGGGAGCAGGGGTTGTTAAAGAATCTTCTGTTAAAGACCGTTCGAAAAAATCCTCCATCTTTTCGGATCGTCCGGCTTCAATCTCTTGTTTGGTTCCCGATTCGAATTTCGTCTCAGAAGCCGGTTCGAATCCTTCAGTAAATCCTTGGTTGACTTCCTCTACAGGACCAGTCTCGAAAGATGGAAATTCTCCGGCAGCATTCTCTCTCTGTTCCTCTTCAATCTTTGCCCCGACATATGGAACCGTAGATGACTTTACCTTCGAACCTTCGATCTCCATCATCAGTTCCTTGGATTTATTGATAGCCTCGACATTATCAGGATCAAGTCTCAGGATTATCTTAAAGATGGCGAGTGCCTTCTGTGAAAAACCCTGTTTTGTAGTAAGCCATGCAGATTGATGATAGGCGTCTATCGAGCCTTTTACATCACCCGTCTTCTGCAATACATCTCCGATCTTTAGATAGACCTGCGGATTCTTTGATTCTTTCTTCAGAATGGCTTCGAGAGAGTTCAGAGCCTTATCCCAATTCTGCTTCCTTATTGCATCAAAATATATTTCCCAGTGATCCTTAGCCATATTCGTCCTTAACAATTTTAGATATTTAGTATTCCTTCTGTCAAATTTTTATGCGTTCATGACTTTTATCGTATATAATAGATTGAACAAATACGGAAGGAGTCCTAAAGTAAATGATATCCATTCAGTTATCGGAAAGGGTAAAAAATCTTCCACCATATCTCTTTGCCGCAATAGATGGTATGAAACGAAAGGCTATTTCAAAAGGTGTTGACCTTATAGACTTAAGTATAGGAGACCCTGACATCCCGACGCCAAAACATATAGTTGATGCAATGAAAAGGGCAGTTGAAAATCCGGTTCATCACCGTTACCCCTCGTATGAAGGTATGCTTTCTTATAGAGAGGCCGTTGCCGGATGGTACGGGAGAAGATTTAATGTCTCTTTAGATTCGCAAACCGAGGTATTATCATTAATAGGTTCAAAGGAAGGCATAGGTCATATCCCCCTGGCATTCGTCAATCCCGGCGATGTTGTCCTTGTACCGTCTCCTGGGTATCCCGTATATCCTGTCGGGACGTCGTTTGCAGGCGGTGAGAGTTATATAATGCCTTTAACGGAGAAGAATGATTTTATCCCGGACCTCAAGGCAATACCCGATGATAAATTAAGGAAAGCAAAACTAATGTTCATAAATTATCCAAACAATCCTACATCTTCCATAGCGACTGCAGGATTTTATGAGGAAGTCATCTCGTTGGCAAAAAAGCATAAGATCATCATTTGCCATGACGCGGCCTATTCAGAAGTTTATTACGATAATGAAAAGCCTTTGAGCTTTCTTGAGATAGAAGGGGCAAAGGATGTGGGAATAGAATTTCATTCCTTATCAAAGACCTATAATATGACGGGCTGGAGGATCGGTTTTGCCGTCGGCAATAGGGACGTTCTTGCAGGTCTTGGAAAGATAAAGACTAACCTCGATTCCGGGGTATTTCAGGCGATACAGGAGGCGTCAATCACCGCATTGAATACGGACGACTCAACACTTTCCGGTATCAGGAATATTTATCAGGAAAGAAGAGATGTGCTTTACAACGGCCTGAGAAGCCTCGGCTTTCAAGTCGTAAAACCGAGGGCTACATTTTATCTATGGGCAAAAGTGCCTTCGGGTTTTGATTCACAAAGATTCGTTGCACACCTCCTCGAAAAAACCGGGATACTTACTACACCCGGTAACGGGTTCGGTTCGCCGGGAGAAGGATATGTGAGATTTGCACTTACGGTTTCCGTGGATAGGATAAAAGAGGCGGTTGAGAGGATAAAAGCCTCTTTTGTTTTTCGGTTTATCGCATTTTTCCCCTTTGCCCCTTTCAGTAGTTTCTTAAGTTCAGGTCTTCCAACATATCTCTGGCTTCTTGGTATCTCCTTTACTTTTTTGTATCCTTCTATGTACCTTTTAAACTTCTCAATGAATTCATCCTCTCCAAGTATATTCACTATATATGATTATTCCGTAACAGCTAAAAATGACTACTGAGTCATATTTTTAGTGGCTACATAAGCCAGACAAAAAAGCTAACTGCTTGGAATATATGAATTCTTCATTTTTTAAAGGGGAAACTTCCGTTAAAGAATACAATCCACTGCCAGAGCCGAAGATATATCACTCAACCTATACTCTATCAAGGTTTGTAGGGAGCATTCCGAAGAGCCGTGTGTGGGAAATCTGCAAGCACGGTTCTGTGAGGGGCGTTAAGATGCTTTCTATGGTTGAATATTGTGACACTCTCCATGCCGAAAGGGGAGAGAAACTGGGAATACAAAGCATACCTAAAGGAGGTATTTGAAAATGTCTACTCGACACAGGATAAGTAATTTTTTAAAGGTTTTATCTGTTACTGAAAACCAAAAACCGAAAACTGAAAACCGGTCTTTGAAAAACTGGCCGTTACTTAAAACTAAAAACTTAAAACTTGAAACTGTTTTTTTACTGTTTGTTTTGCTGATGATGGCTTTGCCAGCAACTTCTGCGTCATGGTCGCTTAGCCTTGTCTTGTTCGGATTATGGGTGTTTTTCTTTGTACTTGAAGTAGATAAGCGCACCGATTGCCATGACAAGCACAGTAATCATCACTGCGATAAAAACATCACTTCCAGACATCTTCAGTCCTCCTTTATTGGTGTTATAACAACAGCAGTTATAAAGGCAATTAAAGCTATTGCCAGAGTGGTCAATACTGCCCATGGGGTAATGGATTTTTCACTGAAAAGGGTTATAGCGGCAATAGCGGTCAACAAATACTTCACAAGGTCAAACAAGAGGTCTGCAACCTTTTCTTTCTTCAAAAAGAACTTGTCTTTCATATATCAATTTAAACATGGCAACGGCTTTTTGTCAACTGGGAACTGTCTTTTAATGCTAAAAACTAAAAACTATAAACTAAAAACTGTTTTTTTGCTTGTTTTTTAATGATTTTATGTAAATAATATAGCTGTTTTAAATTTTTTTTGGGTGGGATAAAAAAAATGTGTAAGATTTCGGAAGATGATACGTCTAATATAATAACCGAGAACTGAAAACATGGAACCAAGAAATTCAAGAAATTATAACAGATTAAACTTTTTTAAAACTTCTGCTACTTTTTCGTCTGTTTTACTCAATGACTTAAGGGCGTCAAGCAGGGCGTGGAGTTTACTGCGGTTTTCGGCAATGTCGTTTTCTATCTTCTTAACTTTATCTTCAAATGGCCTTACCATTGTCCGCCTATCCCAGATGGCAAAGCCGATGAGTGCTATAACTATTGCAGAAAAAATCGCTGACAAACGGTTAAGATGTGTTTCTAATGTCGAAAATCGTTTATCCATCGCCTCAAATCGTTTGTCTATTTCTCTCAGAATAGCTTTTTGCCCTTCTTCAAGTCGTGTGAGCCTCTCCACTATCTCCCTGTCACTAATTCTTGGAGCTTTCTCTATGGCAAAAACAATAGAAGGGATAAGTATAGCTGCAATTAGTCCGACAATGATAATGTTTGTTTTCATGAATAAAGTTTATCACCGCGAATTATTAGAAGTCAATAAAGAAAATTTCACGGAAAACTTAAAAACTAAAAACTTGAAACCGTCTTTATAAATAGGAGGGATTTATGAATAGGATTACTAAACACTTGAAACCGAAAACTAAAAACTGGTCTTTAAAAAACTGGTCTTTAAACTCTGGTCACTGGCTACTGTTGGTGGTTATTATGGGTTCCCAAGATAATTTCACAGGATGCGTGTAAGGATGGTATCTAAAATGTTCATCAAAGGCAAAAATAGCTTCGATACCAAACTGATTTATCAGAACAAAGCTCGTGCAATCAGTAAAGCTCAGCCTTTTATCGTCAAACTTTTTAAAAATGTTTTTCGCTTGTTTCTCGATATCTTCATTAATGCGAAGTATAGTGATGTTACACTTTTCCATCTCATTCATGAATTTGACTGCTGTAACATGGCTGCTTCTGGTTTTAAGAAGCGTATAAACCTCGTCCAGAACATAATCGGATGTATTTATGAGATAGTTGTCTTTTTGAATCTGCTCGTAAATAGTTTTTGCTATGGAATTATGCTGATCTTTAGGAATGGTGAGGGCGCAGAAGGCACTCGTATCAATAAAAACCCTCAATTATCAGTCGCCCCATACAGGTATTTATCATGGTAAACAGAAAGATCAGTATCAGAACAGTCTTTAGCGAGATCAATGATTCCATTAAGAGAACATTTTCTTTTACCCCTCTGCTCAGTCTTATCCGGCACAATAATTGTAAGCCTTTTATGCTCAGGCAGATTAATTTTTTTGAGCGGCTTAAAAACACCATTTTCATAAATGGCTTCTATAGTCTTTGGCATAATCGTTCTCCTTTTTACAAGGATAGCATATATGGTAAAGGTGTGGCAATATTCTGTAAACTAAAAACTTGAAACTGTTTTTTTATATAAGGAGGATTAATCATGGAACATACATATTTTAAAGAGAAAGAGACACATCGGAGATCCGTCGAGGCGGAAAAGACGATGGAAATGTCATTCCCGCAATCAGTAAGCGGGAATCCAGAGGATAAAAAGACTGGATTCCGTGACGAGCACGGAATGACAGGTAGGAGAGGATTTTCAGGTGAAAGGATTACTAAAAACTTGTCTTCACGAAACTGGCCGTTACTGAAAACTGAAAACAGAAAACTGAAAACTGTCTTTATGTTGTTTGCTTTGCTGATGATGGCCTTGCCTGCTTTTCAGGGTTTTATAGCATGGGAACCTTCTTTAACAGTGGCGTTAAGTAATGCTTCATCAGAAGTTACCATTGTGGGGTTTATGGGTGAGAGAGTTGAGAAGACAGCAAACTGAAGACTATCGAGGGTTCGAAGATTATGTTTGATTATAAGGGAAACGCTTTTGTTTATATGACTTCTTTCAAGGTCAATAATCCAGAAAGAGGAGATTATGTCTTTTGAAAACTCTGATAAACAAATACGGAGGTCATCCTCTGAGATGATGCCTTCATTCAGCTTTCTTGCAAAGGCTGATACAAACTCAGCTATTGTAATGCTTGCGATTACAAGGATGCCATCAGGGTCTTTAAATATTTCATCTACTTTTTCTGAGCCGCTCTCAACATGGTATCTTTTAACCAATGCACTGGTGTCAAAGAAATACAAAGGCATTATCTATTTCTTTCTTCTATTATCTCTTGCGATAGCGAGGACTTTATGGAAGATAGGCGTTTTCTTGCATCATCAAGGGTTGTTTCAGGTGAGGCATATTCCCATAGCACATAGTCATAACCATCCGATAATTTCACACCAAGCAGGGAAAGCTCTTTTAGTGCCTCAAGTTTTTTTGAAGACAACTGAACTGCTAAGTTATCTGATTTTCCGGATGTTAACATGTCAAATTCCTTTGTATAAATATAGCAGAGAGAGAATATGAAAAGCAAGAGTAGATTTTTGATAAATTGGAAACTTTTAAATATAAACTAACTGTTTTAAGGAGGTTTTATGAGCACAGACATAAATAAAACTAAAAATCGGTCTTTTCAACTTTTCAACTTTCAACTGTTTTTATTGTTGTTTTTTTGCACTGTTGCTCTATTTACTGCCTTGCCTGTTTATGCAACGGATGTTGATTCCTATACTAAATTGCTCTTACAGATGGACGGCAGCGACGGCTCTACAACAATATCTGACTCTACAGGGAAAACAGTTACAAATCCCGAATCCTACGACTCTTATACAAAACTCATGCTTCATTTTAATGGCACCAATGGTTCAACCACTTTTACAGATTCCGCCACCTCCAAATCAGTTACAGCCAGTGGCAATGCCAAAATTGATACAGCTCAAAGTAAGTTCGGTGGTGCTTCTGGCTTGTTTAATGGAACAACAGATTATCTTTCTTTGGCTGATATATAGCCTTGCATAAATA
>JACQXD010000096.1 GCA_016208875.1 Nitrospirota bacterium | reverse complement strand
TTTTAAGAGGAAAGTGTAATGCGGTGATCAATGGAGTAAGCGACGTTGTTAGGTATAAAAGATCTGACATGCAGGGTAAGATTGTCGGCTATTACCAAAACAAATTTGATGTTTTGGTTTTAAAAGGAATATTATGCCCCTACGACAGTCGAGGTTGCAGGACACTCCTTGAACACGTGAAAGTTATGCTTAAGCCCGGAGGTACTATAATTGCTTCCAATGTGTCAAAAAAGATGGTGGAAGATGACCCGTTCACGTGTTTTATCATGAATAGCATTGTGAACTGGGTTATGTGTTACAAAGATGAATCCGAGCTTAAGGATATCTTTGAGGATGCCGGCTTTATCTGGAAAGGCTCTTTCGCCGATGATTTGGGTTTTCACATAATGGGTATTGGGGAGGTGCCCATAAATTGACCTTCGAAAGGCAAAATAGTATAGAAAAAAATATTAATAAGTGTTTTGCCTTTTTTTATTGGTATAATTTCCCAGAAATGGTGTTATAGGAGGTGGAAAATTGAAAAATAAATTCCAGGGTTTAGAAATAAATCCTCAAGATATTATTAACGCTTTACTAAAAGATTCAAGAATAAAAAGCGTTGAGTTCAAAGATGGGGAATTTCATGTTCTTACCACAGAGGGCCCCACTAAATTTAAAATGAATTTTAAGAAGGAAAAAGGAATAAAAGGAAAGGCATAGATACCCACGTGCTTACGCACGTGGGTATCTACTCACGATATTGCAAAAATGGTATTCGGCAACCATGACATTCCAGAAGAAGATGAAAGTCAAGTTGAAAGACCGAGTGGAGCTTTTGAGCTAATAGATTATTCCACTATCTTCTACAAGACAATCGCTAAAAAGCCGATGCCTGAGAAAAGGTGGGGCAAGTTCATTCAGATTAAGAATGAAGGCAATGACACAGAATATCTCATCCTATCTCCGAAAGAGCTTTCTGTATTCCATGCAAATATTGTTGAGCGATTTTGCCTTATGAAAAAAATAGCGGGTGACTACACCACAAGGAGAAAAGACCGCTTTGAGATTCATGACCCTGAATGGCATATCGTCGGAGGAGGCAAATGGGCTATAGATGATAACGAGAAAAGGCTCGTCCTATTCGATGATTCAGGAGTCTATGGCAAGTTCGATTCGAAAGGATTGAGAAAGAAAATTATGGATACAGATAAATTTCTCGATTATGAGGTGAAAATAATTGGATAAGGAAATTGCGCAAGAAATAATCTCCGCGGCTATTAATAGAGCAACCAGTGGCAGGGTAGAATCAATCAAGGACATTGCACCCGACCAAATGATGACAAGCGAGCAAGTGCAGGGACTTAATTTTACAAAAGAGGCCATTCTTGAGGCTTTTCTTCAAGACCCCTGTGTTATTTCGGCTGAATGCCATGAAGGGAAGTTTCAGATCGTCACATCCGAGGGAACGATAAATTTCAATTTCGTGTTTGGCGATGAAGGAGAGGGGGTCAAATTCGAGCCGGAAGTCATAAATATAGAACATGAGAAGACTGGGGCCGCTTCCGAATGTGATGATGAAGTCGAAAAGTTCGTTGACGCTCTTTTCGACTTCTATGAAAGCGGACAATCTCTCATTGCCGAGAATATAATCGAGAATGCAATGAAGAATCCAGATATTATATCGGCAGAGTTCAAAGATGGACAATTTCACTTTCAGTCAAAAACGCAGGGATACTTCACGTTTAAAGTGCCTTTCATAAAGGTTATATCTCTGAAAGATGATGAATCTACAAGCGGGGCTGCGTAAGATGCTTAAACAATTATCTTCCAGACAGAAAGCTCATTTATCTGAAATAGCCTCTATTTGGACCGAGAACGCCTTTATTAAGAAAGAGTTCGATAAGATACTCATTGAGAACTCCCTCAAAAATGGCTATACGGCTTGATAAAGCTACCTACGCCAACTGTTTATTACGCTCAAAGCCCTCTCGATTGCCAGAGAATTACCGAGAAGCTTAATTCGGAGAGGCAATGGAAAAACCTCAACAGTCAGATAAAATGCATTCTCGAATATGAGGTTGATCGTAAAGTCTCCGATAAAGTATCAAGCCGTGTAAGAAAGCAGGTTTGGGAGCAAGCGAAATACATAAGTATGATTAAACTTCAAATAGAATCTGACTTAAAGATGCTCAATCCATCTGTTAAAGTATGGCATATCGAAGGAGTGCCGCCGCAGATAAAAACCTGCGAAGAGGCACTTGCGTGGCGAGATTCAGAAATGAGGTATATTATTCCGGAATAAATGAAGAGGCGGCTAAAAAATGTACTTCGAAGGAAGGAATCGCTTGGCCGAATTCTTTAGAAGGAAAGTATCTTGAGAGTAATGGCTGTTTTCTTTGCGGCGATGAAATTGTGAATGTCGAGATTAAGAGTATATGAAAACGAATAGGGGCAATAATGGGTTTAAAGATTATAGATTAACTTGAGGAGGTTTGAAAAATGATAAAAATCGAAATTAGAAATATTGCTGGATTGTTTTTAATAGGGGTATAGTAATTTTTTCTTAAAATCTCCCCTGCCCCTCTTTTCCTTCGCCTCAGCGAATCCGCCTGTGTGCGGAAAAGAGGGGTTTTCAAAATACCAACTTTTTTGTCGCAGACCCATGAAAGAGTACGGGGTTTACAGCCTACTGTCTAAAATCGTATAATCACCGGATATGAATATTGTCGTCTGCATAAAACAGGTCCCTGATACTGCCGAGGTAAGGATTAACCCCGAGACCAATACGCTTATGAGAGAAGGAGTGCCGACTATAATCAATCCTTATGATATGCATGCAATCGAGGCCGGACTGCAAATCAGGGATATGATCAAAGGTAAGGTCACGGTAATAACTATGGGACCTCCACAGGCAGACTCGGCTTTAAAAGAGGCCATTTCAATAGGGGCTGACGATGCTGTTCTTTTAAGCGACAGGGCATTTGCAGGCTCCGATACGTGGGCCACTGCATATACGCTTTCAAAGGCAATTGCAAAGATCGGAGCGGATATAATTATCTGCGGTAAACAGGCGATCGATGGTGATACTGCACAAGTAGGACCCGAGATGGCAGAATTTTTGAATATCCCGCATATCGCCTACATAAGAAAGATCGAGGACGTCAAGTCGGATTCCATCCGGGTGCAGCGACTTATGGACGAAGGTTATGACGTTGTCGAGTCTACACTGCCGGTACTTTTAACTGTTGTGAAAGAACTGAATACACCGAGGCTTCCTTCTTTAAAGGGTAAGATGGCTGCTAAAAAGGCGGAGATCAAAAAACTCGGACATAAAGAGATTGGGGTTGACGAAAAAGATACCGGACTCAAAGGTTCGCCGACTCAGGTAAAGAACATATTTGCGCCTGAGGTTAGGACGGATAGAAAGATGCTGACAGGAACCGTAGAGGAACAGGTTAATCAACTTATCGAGGAGTTAAAGAGACTGAGATGCCTATAATCATCGATAGGGAAAAATGCACGGGGTGCGAGACATGCATAAGTGCCTGCCCTTTTACTGCGATAGAGATTAAAGATGGAAAGGCATTCATCAATGAGTATTGCCAGATGTGCATGGCATGCATAACAGCATGTCCGGAAGGGGCAATAAAGGAAATAGCTGAAGAAGGCACTCAGCACTCAGCACCCGGCACTCAGCGCTCAACTTATAAAGGTGTCTGGATATTCGCCGAGCAGAGAGAAGGAAAGGTGGCGTCTGTTGCACTGGAACTCCTCGGTGCAGGACGAAGGCTTGCCGATGAACTCAAGATAGAACTTGCAGCAATTCTGTTCGGGGCATCCGAAAACGAGGCAATTGAATTAATAAAATGGGGTGCCGATAAAGTATACCATTCAAATAGTCCTATATTCGAAAAGTTCAATGACGAGCCTTATTCCGGATTGTTGGTTGACCTCATAAGAAAGTATAAGCCTCAAATAGTACTTGCAGGAGCAACGCCCATAGGCCGCTCGTTTATTCCGAGGGTTGCTGCAAGATTAAGGACAGGGCTTACTGCCGACTGTACGGCATTAAAGGTTGATAAAGATACGGGTAATCTGCTGCAGATACGTCCTGCATTCGGCGGAAATATAATGGCTACAATACTCTGCCCGAATCATCGTCCCCAGATAGCTACGGTTCGCCCCAGGGTTATGAAAAAAGGAGAATACAGCCCTAGAAGAAAAGGCGAGATCATATCTGTAGAGGCAGGAACTCTTATCTGCAGGACAAGGGTACTGGAGACATTAAAAGATAGCTCCGGATGTAAAGTTAATCTTCAGGAGGCCGATATTATTATCTCGGGAGGCAGAGGCATTGGAAATTCAAAAGGATTTAATCTTCTCTTTGAACTTGCAGAGACACTCGATGGGACTATTGGTGCCTCGAGGGCAGCAGTGGACGAAGGCTGGATTCCATATAAACATCAGGTAGGACAGACGGGAAAGACCGTATGTCCTAAGATATACATAGCATGCGGAATATCCGGTGCGGTTCAGCACCTTGTAGGCATGCAGTCATCGGATATAATTATCGCAATAAATAAGAACCCGGAAGCTCCGATATTCAATGTAGCAACATATGGAATAGTCGGTGACCTTTACGAAATAATCCCGTTGCTCATAAAGAAAATTAAAGAGATAAAAGGATGACAATAGCATTTGTTTTTCCCGGACAGGGTTCGCAGCATGTAGGAATGGGAAAAGATTTATATGAGAACTTTGGAGAGGTGAAGTCCCTTTATAGGGAGGCCTCCGATACACTTAAATATGATGTTGCAGATTTGAGCTTTAGCGGGCTGGCTGAAAAACTTAATAAGACTCACAGGACACAGCCTTGTCTGCTAACTGCGAGCATGGCTGCATATGCAGTACTGAAATCTAACGATATAAAACCATCTGTTGTTGCAGGCCACAGCCTCGGTGAATACTCTGCCCTCGTTGCATCGTCGGTTCTTACTTTTAGCGATGCTTTAAGACTGACGGAGAAACGCGGTCAGTTAATGCAACAGGCAGTCCCCGAGGGCAAGGGACTTATGGCTGCAATACTCGGATTGGATAAGGATAAGGTTAATGAAATATGTCTTTCCATCAAAGCCGGATATGTATCTCCGGCTAATTACAACTGTCCCGGACAGATAGTTATAGCGGGTGAAAAAGCAGCGGTTGAAGAGGCAACTAAACTGGCTAAAGAGTCAGGTGCGAGAAGGGCTATCCCGTTAGCGGTCAGTGTACCGTCTCATTGCAGGCTGATGGAAAATGCCTCAAATAAACTCGCAGAGTTTCTGTTTCTGGAAAATATCGAGATGAAAGAACCTAATATCCCTATAGTCAGCAATGCGGATGCAATATTTCTCAGTTCTGTTGACGGTATAAAGGCATCTCTGGTGAAACAATTAAACAGTCCTGTCTTGTGGGAGGACTCCATAAAAACGATAATTGCATCGGGAGTAAACATTTTCATAGAGGTAGGTCCGGGCAAAGTACTTTCAGGGCTTATCAAAAGAATAGTCCCCGAGGCGGTAATCTTTAATGTCGAGGACAGAGCAAGTCTCGAAAAGACAATCGAAGGACTGAACCAGCTTAAGATTTGACAGCAAAAGGCTCATCTGTTAGAGTGGAATTATAGGAGTTAAAGTGAGGCATGGTCTTTGCTGTCTATTTTTAATCCAGGAGGGACAACAAATATGAGAAGCAAATATTTTGTTATAACTATTCTTGTAATTTGCCTTGTAGGGTTTGCTTTGGAGAATGAAAGTCATGCAGCACCTGCTGCACCTATAATGAAGACTCTCGAACAGGGTGACGATATTAGTTTTAAAGCACGACAGTGGGGTGACGAAAATAAACATGGATGGGAAAACGAGGACGGTTATTCAATCATATTCGATGAAAGCCTGAACAGATGGACTTATGCCGTGCACGGTGATGATGGAAGCCTCATAAGTTCTTCGAGAATTGTCGGCAAGGACAGTATCCCCGATGTCGTAAAGCATTTAAGGCCAAAAGGTAAGCCGCAGGTAGTAAAGAGACTTTCAAAGGAGCTGAGCAAGGACTCTAAAAAACAATCTCTTAATAAAGCTCAGGGAGTTGTTTCTTCGACCGGAACCGGTTACATTCCGGTCATACTTATTAACTTCAGCAATACATCCACCACATATACTGCCTCGAACTTTAATACCCTGTTATTCGGTACGGGTAATAATAGTATGAAGGACTATTATGAAGAAGTTTCGTACGGGGCATTCACCGTCTCGGGAGGACCGGGAGGAGTTGTTGGCTGGTATACCGCGTCGAATACCCATGATTACTATGGCCATGATGATATATTCGGATATGACAGGTGGCCCGGAACCCTCGTTAGAGAGGCTGTGTCCGCAGCCGATTCAGCCGGTTTTAATTTTGCCCCGTATGATCTCGATGGGGACTGTTATGTAGATGTAGTAATGATCGCACATCAGGGTACGGGCGAAGAGGCCGGCGGGCCTACAACCGACATCTGGTCGCATCGATGGGACCTCAGCAGTGCTTATTCGTGGGGGTACAGCAATGGCGGTGAGTATACAACGAACGATTCATGCCCTGCCGGAGGTTACATAAAGGTCAACGATTATGTCATGCAGCCCGAGACATTAACATCCTACTTAGGTGGAGGCCAGGAGACTATGGGCGTCTTTGCCCACGAATATGGACATGCACTCGGGCTCCCTGATCTTTACGATACCGATTATAGTTCTGAGGGTATCGGCGAATGGAGTATAATGGCCGGCGGCTCATGGAATTATATCACAAAACCCGGTGATCGTCCTGCACATATGGATGCATGGTGTAAATATTATCTCGGCTGGGTTATACCAACAGAGGTCATGGGAACATTAACCGGTGAATCCATAGCACAGGTTGAAACTACTGCCGATGTATATAAACTACTCAGCGGAGACCCAACCTCGGGAGAATACTATTTAGTAGAAAACAGGCAGAAAACCGGATTCGATGCAGGATTGCCCGGCGCAGGCCTTCTTATATGGCATATAGATGGGAGTACAATTGCCGCCAATACCGACAGTAACACGGTAAACGATAATGAATGTTATTCCGGCGGACCTTCCTGTTCATCTCAGCACTATGGTGTTGCCCTCGTTCAGGCCGATGGAAGATGGGACCTCGAAAACGGTACCAATAGCGGCGATGCGGGTGATACTTATCCCGGTTCGTCAAATAAGACATCTTTCACAAGCAGTACATCGCCGGACAGCAATCTCTACAGTGGATCGGCAAGTAATGTGAGCATTACGAATATAGGAACTTCAGCATCTACAATGTATGCGGATTTGTATGCTCCTTTTCCTGTTTCCATAACACTGTCTCCACCCTCCAACGCTGCTGTCTCTACAGGCGGCAAATTAGGACCATTCTCTATCTCAATCAAAAACGACACGAGTTCCAGCTACTCATTTTATACATACATCTATCTCGTAACCCCTGATGGAACATGGAAGTATTTAATTTCCAAATTGCTTACACTTTCAGGTGGAGGAACACTTTCTACTAATAATCTCTACATGAATATCCCATCATTTGCTCCGACAGGATCATATTATTATTGGGTAGGTACATACGACATGAGTTATACCCTTCTCGATTATGATTATTTTTCATTTACGGTCACGGCAAAATAGATAGTGTCGGTGTCAGTGAACAGTGTCATTTTGTTTTTACTGTCACTGACACTAATCACTGACACTCTGTTAGGCTAATACCCTTAAGGCTGCTCTCTGTGCTGAGATTTTTGCCTCGGGGGTTTAGGTCCATATGTACGTATGCAGTTTTTAAGGTCACTATCCTCTTTTGCATCCGATATACAGGTTTTTAGGTCCTGAAGATTTTTTACTTTTTTATCTATATCATTGAGGATCATTGATTTTTTTTCGTCGAAAGAAGACGGCATAGGCATCGGGCCTTCCATATTGTTTGTGTCTGTTTGAGCAATAACGATCTCCGGACAAAAAGACATTAGAACAGCGATAATAACAACGGCTAAGATCGGTTTCATTATTTTCACCTCCCTTTAACCACGATTCACGATCCATGATACATGATGCATGATACAAACCAATTGCAAATTTCAAAATTGGCAATTATCATTTTAAATTTCATCTTATTTTCCATTTCCAACCATTGTTAGCTGTTAATTTTGCAATGATAATTTTGAATTTTATCGTGAATCTTGTATCGTGTATCATATATCGTCCGATATATCATTTTACGATCATGCCGGCATATCCCACTACCTGATCATAATCGCCGCTGATTTCACCCGATGTGGAATATTTAATAAGCCTTGCCTCTATTGCCCCGAGCGCCTTCGCAGCAAAGAGCATTACGGTTGCCGGCAGATAGCCGCACATCGAGATGTTCTCTTTATGTACAACCTTATAAAGCCCTTCAGGATTGATTGCCTTGATCATATCCAGTGCCTTTCTATCCTTGCGTCTCGCAACATCGTCAGACACATAGTGGCTCATATCCGAGCTTGCGACTATGACGGTTTCATAATTTACCTCCTTTATAGACCTGGCAATACCCTCACCGAGGATACGGCATTCTTCCAAAGAAGCAGCTAAAATGGTTATGGGTACGATCTCCGGCTTTGTAGAAAAGTATGCTATAAAAGGCAATTGTACTTCGAGGGAGTGCTCGAACATATGAGATTGGGAATCTTTAGTAACGATTGGAACATTTATAATTATCCTTTTAGAAAGTTTCTCGTCTATCGAAAAAATACCCGTAGGCACCTCCCATTCGCCCGATGCCATTATCGAGATATTTGCCCCGAGACCGGTATGGTTTGGACCGATAAGCACAAATGTCTTCGGGATCTCGATTGTGGAATATACCTCGCCTGCAACCGAACCCGAATATATGAAACCGGCATGAGGAGATAGGATACCTATAGTAATTCGGAAAGAATGTGAGGTTTATCGTATCGGTCAGGCCTTTCCTCTGCTTGGCTACGATAATCTCTGCCTTTCCCTTTTCAATGGTCTCTTTGTTATAGAACTCGTCTCTATAGAGAAAAATTATAACATCCGCATCCTGTTCTATTGCCCCCGATTCCCGCAGATCCGCAAGGGTCGGTCTTTTGTTACCGCTTCTTGTCTCTACCCCCCTATTCAACTGGCTGAGGGCAACCACAGGCACCTCAAGTTCCTTTGCCAGGGCTTTCAGAGACCGCGATATCTCCGAGATCTCCTGCTCCCTGCTTTTATCAAAACCTCCGCGGCCTCTCATCAACTGCAGATAGTCGACAACTATGAGGCTCAGCCCTTTATGCTCCATCTTAAGCCTCCTTGCCTTAGCCCTCATCTCAAGGATACTTATACTCGAGGAGTCGTCTATAAAGAGCGGTGATTCCGTAAGCCTGCCTGCAGCATTTGTCAGTTTTCCCCAGTCTTCCTTTCTTATAAAACCCTTTCTTACGCTGTTCGAGTCTACCATCGCCTCCGAGCAGAGCATCCTCATGGCAAGCTGCTCTTTAGACATCTCAAGGCTAAAAATTGCAACCGGCTCTTTCATCTCAACGCCGACGTGGCGGGCTATATTCAGGCTGAATGCCGTTTTCCCCATGGACGGCCTACCGCCTATAACAATGAGATCGCCGCGTTGGAACCCCGATGTGAGTTGATCTAAGTCCGCAAAGCCGGATGCTATTCCCGTTATAGCGCTTTTTTTATCATAGAGATGTTCTATTGTTTCAAAACTCCCTTTTATTAAATCCTTAAGGCTTATAAATGAAACTTTTATCCGCTTGTCCGAGATATTGAAGATTATCCTTTCTGCCTGATCTACAAGTTCATCTGCGTCGAGATTTTCTTCGTAGACCTTACTTGCAATCTCGGAAGCGGATCTTATCAGTGCCCTCAAAAGGGCTTTTTCGCGGATTATCTTCGAATGGTATCTTATATTCGCAGCAGTAGGAACCTGGCTTGCAAGGGCAGAGAGATAGGATTCGCCTCCAACGGTATCTATCTCATTCCTTTTCCTCAGTTCCTCTGCTATGGTTATCAGATCGATCGGCTCATTTTTTTCGAAGAGATCGACCATTGCACCGAATATCTTTTTATGGGATTCTTTATAGAAATCTTCACGGGAGATGACTTCAATTACCTTTGGAAATGCATCATTTTCTATCATGATCGCACCGAGGACGGACTGCTCTGCTTCTATATTCTGCGGCGGCAGTTTGTCTATTGCAGTCTCAATATCTTTCATTCCGGTACTACCGTGATATTCAATTGTGCAGTTATCTCGGAATGTATTTTGATACTAACGGTATAAGAGCCGAGTCTCTTAATAGGCTCATCGAGTAATATCTTTTTCCTGTCTATTTCGATGCCTTCACTTTTAAGTGCCTCGGCAATATCCATCGAGGTTATCGAACCAAAGAGTTTTTCCTCTTCTCCTGCCTTTGCCTTTAGGCTGAGAGACATGGCCGTTATCCTTTCGGCTAAATCTTTCGATGCGTTCTTAATCTTTTTTGCCTTCTCCTGGATTACCTTTTTCTGGTGTTCGAGCGCCTTGATATTTTCCGTGATCGCCTCGAGAGCAAGTTTTTTAGGCACAAGAAAATTCTTTGCATACCCATCGGCGACATTAACAATATCGCCCATTTTTCCGAGATTCTTTACGTCTTCCTTGAGAATTAGTTTCATTGCAGGTCTCCTTTGAACTACGAGTTACAACTCTTAACTTATCACTCTTATTTTCAATTAAAATCGCAACAAAAATCAAGACCGAAATAAAGCCCAAATGTAACCATTCAGTGAAGGGTGGATTATTCCCCCTTTGGCAAAGGGGGATGTAGGGGGATTTTTATATAATGCAGAAATCAATCAATAAAATCTCCCCTAACCCCTGGTTTTCCAAAGAGGGGAATTTGCTTGTCCACTCGTGACTGAATAGTTACGCCCAAATCCCGATTTAGAAAAAGTGTCATTGCGAGTGAAGCGAAGCAACTCAACAAAACGAACTCGTAACGCGTTACGCGTAACGGGTCACGAATCAGAGATTGATGATTTGAGAATCGGCTACATCATCCGCTTTCTCTTTCTCATAAATACCACGGGGATCACAATTAATATGAGACCCGCTCCGAACGGATATTTAATCGAATATACAACAGGGGTCAGCGTCCACCTTGTTACCGTCCTTAATGTTTCGTGCCGTCTTATGACGTCTGCTGCCGGCGGGGAATATTTGTAATAGAACTTCACAAATGCCTGTCCTAAATAATTCGGTATCTCTATTTTATATTCCGAAATCCGCAATCCGAAATCCGCAATTAAGTACCTGTCCCTGAACTCACGTAATATTTTCACCTCCGGAGCGAAATAGCTCCCATAAGCTGCCGTTGCAATAAAGCAGCCCCCGCTGCTGCTCGGGGTGCTGCCCGTAGTGGTACCTTCTTTAGTATAGTGAATCTTAAAATGTCCGCCAAGGCTGTTATATGTCAGTATAGTGATACCACTCCCGTAATAGTCAGGGTCGCCGGGATCAGTGGGTCTATTAAGAACAAATTTATTCTCTTTAAATAAAAGGTGTTGATTTCCCCGTGCTTCAAGCATTACCGGGGTAGCGGATTTTATTGGTACCTCCGAATGATATGTCTTCGGAAGTTTATCTCTGTTAAAGATAGCGTAGAGTTTATAATTTAAGGCTGTTTGATAATCGATCTCGGCGTTCTCATATGCCTTTTGAATTAGTTTAATACTATTCCCCCTGTCAAAACCGTCATACGAAGTTGTCGCATTGCTGCTGCCCGAATAAGAACTTACCTGCCCTCCTTTATCTGCAGTTATAGAAAATGTTGCCCCATCCTGAGCCGTAGATGTATTCATTACTATCATGATGACTCTGGAATAGGTGGCTGACGTACCGAAGCTTGTTACCTGTTGTGTAACGGAGGAACTATTTAGAGCGACATCCTGCTGGATATAACTACCGTCGGACTGTTTTAACATAAGCTTAACTGCAAGACTTCCCGAATTCATATTGTTGAAGGTCAATGTAAGGGTTGAAGAAGATGAGTCGGGTTTAAAGGCATAGAAATTAGCCGAGAGGTGTTTTAACGTTCCGCTCAATGTGCGCGGATAAGACGAATATGCAGCCGTATGTTTTATAAGCGGATAATAACCTCCGTCGGCATAGGATGTGTTATATGTATAAGAACTGTTGGATGCCGTTGTTGCATTTGCTGCCTCAAACGCTCCGAATGCACTGCTCAAGGATGTGCCCATGGATGTAAGCTCATCCGATATTGCATTAAGGGCAGACTGTCCGCCGGCTATCCGATTTGCCCATATGGAATACATTATATCGCTGCCGTATTTTTCCGTGAGATATTTTGCCCATATAATATTGCCGTATTCATAAATACCATTATATGTATCGAGAGAGTTGTCCGGATTGTCAAACCACAAGCTTTCCCTCCCGGTCGTACCCGCCACAGAACCATCCATATTGTAATAGGTCTCTCCGGTATCCCATTTGCCGTTATCATTTGCATCGTTATATCTCTGTCCTATATAGTTCAGATAATCATTCACAGAGGGATAAACCGCATCTTCCATCCATGTTGCAGTTGCCTCCATCCACCAATAGTTTGATGAACTCACGCCATACCGGAACTGGATAGCATGAAAGAATTCGTGTGCTGCGGTGACCTTCATCGCCCCCTTTTGCGAACCTTCGGAATCAAGGTTGGAAGGGAAACCGGAAAAATCATTTTCGACTACTATATAAGTATCGTCCGGGCTTGCTTCGTAAGCAGTGTATCCATAGGCGCTCAAATCTTTGAGATAGACATCAAATCTGTTGTCCCCGCCGGCCGTACCGTCTTTAAAAGTAGGATCGCTGTACCCCATAGTAGATACCTCTTGTGTATATATATTGTCAAAATATGAGGCGATATCTTCCACATAGTCAGGCACACCGTTTGAATTAGAATCTGTAGAAGGTACGGCGTCTCCTGCTGAAATAGGAGTGGATAAAATAACAAAAAAACAGATTATAAATATAAGAGTTATCTTTTTCATCAGTCTATCAACACCAATCCTTTCTGTATATTTTTAATAGTTGTTTTGCCGGGTTCTACGACTACCTTATCAATAATTTTATTGTTTATTGTAACTGTATATTCGCCTCTTTCAAGAAGGATTACGAATACCCCGTTGCCGTCGGTTCTAGCTGTATAATAGGTAGAATCTTTAACAAAGTTGATATTCTCATCTTTAAAGGTTTTGAATATCCCCTTGTATCTTCTTAGTTTCCCGCCTATTACGGGTTTATAGACAACCCCTATTAGAATACCCTTTCTTGGATCTTCCAGTTTTTTAAATGGCACCACATTTATGTCGACAGGTTTATCACCGATCCTAAATATCACGGTCTCAGGGTAAAAATCCTTTTGTGTAAAAAAGATAGCCCCATAATATCCGGATGAGATACCGTGCATTGCCCAAAATCTTCCGCTGGAGGGTTCGATAGTTCTCAGTTCACTGCCGTCAAATATGTTTACTTTAATATTATCGGGGATATTTCCATTTATCTCGATCTTAGATATGTCGACTTTAAATACGATACCGGCAGCAGCACAGGCTGAGTTAAACAGTAGAATCAGAACTAAAAAGACCGGTAGATTCATGATAAAATCTTATCACGTTTTCTTTCAAAATACCACCCTTAACATATAGGATAAATTTATAGATAGATGCGTCAAGGCAGAAATATTTCCCTACTCTCCATCAGCGTTAAAACCCGGTCTCGGTAATACAGATGCAGTTACTTCGACCGGTCCACCCGCACCTGTCGTAATCTGCATTACACTCCATGTGCGGTCTGCGATGTCCGCAGCATTCAGGACAATCGTCACCAGCCATATTGCAGACAAGTTTATTTATCCGTCCAAAATTATCCGGGGATGACACGGATCGGAATAAATATCCCATGTGTCCCGGCTTATCTGATCCATTTATGAATCGCATATTAATATAGTTATCACTTTTAAATGTTTTACAAACGTACTTCATATTTCATCATATCAAACATAAATACTTTGTCAAGAACATCTAAATCCTTATTTTCCGAAAATGATATAATTCGATTGGTGACATGTGAAAAAGATATATACCCTCGGTACAAGCAGGAGAAACGAAGAGGATTTCATAGAGATACTCTTCTACTATGACATTAAGAACCTCGTAGACGTAAGAAGATTCCCGAAGAGCAAGATTCCGATATTTACGAGGGAAAATCTTGAAAAACTCCTGCAAAGAGAAGGGATAACCTACATCTATCTCGGCTTCGAACTCGGCGGTTTTAGAAAAAGCGGATATGAGGTATACGCACTCACGGAAGACTTCAAGGCCGGGATCGCTAAACTTGAAAACGCCGCTGAAACAGGGAATACCGTGATCATATGCGCCGAGAAATTCCCGTGGAAATGCCATAGGAAATGGATTTCAAGAGAACTTCACCAGCGAGGCCGGCAGGTAGAACATATCATTGATAAAGGTAAGGTATGGGTTCCCAAGAGTTAGTAAAAGAAAAATATAGTGCCAAGCTATCTCCGGTCGCCTCGATTGAATCGTTAAGCGGCAGTTAATTCTAATTTTTCTTTTGTAGTAAATGGTAACTTTATAGGAGCAAAGAACTTTTCTGGATACAAATAATCTTCGCCTGATTCATCAATGACCCTTACCTGATGGTGTTTTTCTGCCCCTCTATCAGTCAGTACTTCGTAATAGTTTTCTTATCTCCAATGAAGATTCATAGCCACGATTATCCACGCATATCACAAAATGTTTTCTCATAGTCGTCTCCCTCATAAATATCTTTTGACCTTTATTAAATTTTCAATACCCCACAGTCTCTGCTGTGGGGTATTGAAAATTTAATCAATGGAAGTAAATATGCGCAACTTGCAGAGAGATTCCCATGGAAATGTCATAGGAGACCGAAATAGCCGTATCAGCCTTCTCTTTTCAAGCTTTCGATTATCTCTGCGATCTGTTGATCTGCTTTTTCAGGCACAAGCGGGCAGGCTGCTGCACCCCTGTGTCCTCCGCCTCCGAATTTACTGCATATCTGTCCGCAGTCCGAACGGCTTGTCCTGTTAAGGATATTGTGTCCGATGGTCACAGCAGCAAATCTCTTTTCAGGCCCCCACTGTATCCGAACAGAGACATTTGTCTCCGGGAACAGTGTGTATATAAGAAACCTGTTGCCGATCGGTGTTTTATTCACAGGACGAAAGTCGGTAACAACGACATTGCCGTCCTGCCTTGAGTATTTCTTGAGAATATCCAAAAATGCCGCATTGTTTTCCCTGAGAAGTTTTACCCTTTCCGCCACCGATGGTTTTAAGAGTACATCTTCTATCGGCATGGTTTTAAGCCAATTTACGAGGTCTATAAAATACCTATTGAATCTCCCGATACCCGAGCGGGAATCAACGGTATATCCGAGCAGTATCACCCCATCCGGATCCGTAATATCTTTTACCGTAAGCTGTGCGGAATCAAAACGGTCGGTCTCATCAACGAGGTATTCGTATCTCTTTAGTTTATCAGAAGAATAATACTCATAAATTACCCTCGATGCACTCGGTGCTATTACGTAACTTCCCTTAAAATTACCCGGTAGGCCGTCTGTCTTAGAGTGTTCGTGATGATCAAACCACATAGCACAGCCGGGATGATACGGCAGGTTTGCTATAATATCTTCGCCTGTGATCTCGAATTTCTTATCGGTGATGTCCTGTGGGTGTATCAACTCTATGGAATATATCTTCTCCATAGTCGTAATAAGGACTGCCGAGGTTACGCCGTCAAGATCTCCACGGGTAACAAGTCTCATTTTTTTGAGATGCTCCTGAAAAAGCATGTCCTGTTGCCTGTGTGACATGCACCGCTGCCGTGCTGGATGACTTTTACCAGCAATGCATCTTCATCACAATCATAAAGTAACTCTTTTACCTCCTGAACATGACCCGACGTCTCTCCCTTCATCCAATACTTCTGTCTCGAACGCGACCAGAAATGAGTAAACCCTGTGTCGAGAGTCCGTTCAATCGCAGTCTTATCCATGTAGGCCATCATCAGGACATCATTGCTTTTCGCATCCTGTATAATTGCAGGGATCAACCCTTTTTCGTTATATTTTAATTTCGGTATCATTCATATCTCCGAAAGCGGGATGACATTTTACTAAACTCATCAATAAAATTTTAGCATAAAACGGGAAAAGTAGGGGATTTCGACTTACTAAGGAGTGCATAAGTAAGGCATCATTATTGAAAAATCTCCCCGCTTCCCGTTGCAATACTTCGTGGCAACGGGAGCCCAGCCTCTTTGCCAAAGAGGGGAACATACCCCTTAATCCCCTCTTGATAGAGGGGAATCTTTCCTCCCTTTGGCAAAGGGAGGTGAGGAGGGATTTTGTAATCAATGTCTTCATACTTATGACCGTATTAGTAAAGTGTAGTGTATGTGCTTCTTCAGGGTTTAGTGTGGGTATAATAGTGTGCAGATATAATAAAGTCTCCCTCTGGCAAAGATATACTCTTGTCCCCCCTTTGGCAAAGGGGGGTGAGGGGGGATTTTAAGAACA
>JACQXD010000083.1 GCA_016208875.1 Nitrospirota bacterium | reverse complement strand
GTTAGTTTAGACTTAATCTGACTCCACCTCCTACTTCCACATACGGTAAAAGACAATAGGTTTCTTCCAATCAAAGCAGACTCCCTTATCTCCAGACATGATTAGCTTTAGATGTTCGGATGTTACGTTCTCAAGAACCACATCGCCACCTTTTTCTAACTTACCCACCAGAAGTTTGGTCTCAACGAGTTTTTTGAATTGAGACGAATCAGGAGGCCAGATAATAATCTGGTCTTTCTCCTTCTCGATTAATGCCCAATGGTAATAAGCATCACCTTCATTTTCTCTCATATTCCCGAACGTCCATTCACCGGTTTCCCTTATCTCTACATGATAAGACTCAAGCTTAAAGCCCCCCTCTTTGTCTTCTACCCATGCAACCAGCAGTAATCCCCTTGCCTTATCCAACACCTTGATATTTATCACTTGATCTCTGTTTAACCACAAACCTTCCCAGTCATTCTGAGATATCTCCTTTGAATGCTCTCCGACCGGTATAACAGAATATACGGAGGCACATCCACAGATTATCGCAATTGATAAAACAATTGCCATCGCGAATATCTTCAAAAAACAACCCCCATCTTTAATTGAACCCGATAAATAATAATTGAACCTATTTTTTGGCAGTATAACGCCACCTTCTCAATATCAGCCACCCAATAAATAATATGATAATGATTATAACAGCCGGTTTTATCCAGTATATGGACCGTGCCTTCTTTATATCAGGGTTGTAATGAGATATCCAGTTGTCGGGGAAATCTGCTTTCATGTCAGGATGGCAATTCAGGCATCTCTTCAGAAGATTGGCCTTAATGTTTGGTTTTTGAGAACCTGCTTTTATTATATTATGTATCCCATGACAGTCGGTGCATACAACTAATGGCTGTCCGGTTTTGTCCGCATCGTTGCGGAATTTTTTCGACCTGTGGACTTTATGAAGATATGTATCGGCCACTGCCGTAGAGAGGTTATATTTCTTCATTATATCCTTATCTGTATGACATTTGCTGCACAAAATAGGCACAATCTTGTGGAAATCACCTGTCCTCGGATCTGTTATGTCATGTGCCCTGTGACAGTCAGAACATATCGGTACATCCGTAATATTCTCCTTTATCAACGCTCCTTCATGAATGCTCTGCGAATACTGCCTGTATATCTCTGAATGACATTTTTCGCATTTCCTCGCATTCATAAGTTTTTCTTTTCTTCCGGAATAGACAATATGCGATCCGTGGCAGTCGGTACATACAGGGGCCTTCATATTCCCCTTCATCAGGATATTGTAATGAATTCCTTCGAGGGTTCTCGTAAACTTATCAAAATGGCACCTCCTGCAGCCTTCTGACTTTTTTATGGTGAAATCCTTTTTGTTTCTAAAGACACTTGTGGGATGCTCATCTTTAGAAAACCCGGAATGACAATCTTGGCAGGTTACTGTTTTATGCACGGATTTTTTTATTCCCCCGGCATCAACCTTTACGGATAATCTGTCGCCGTCCTTAAAACTGATATGCCCTTCATTCGCATGGCATATCATACAGTCCTTATCTACCAACGAAGGGTTGATATCTGCTGAAAAACCATTCGTAATGAAGGTTAAAAGATAAAATAAGACTAAGAACATATATCGGTATAGCATATATTATAATTTTATCACATTAACTCGAAAGATACAGTCATTGTTTAAAAAAGGGCCAACCTTGCGAGACAATCAAAATCAAAAATCGATCCTCGCCTTTATTGGAATAACATAATACCCGGGTGAGACTTTATAATTCCCTATGAGCATCAAGGCAGGAAACTTGTCCCCGGCAGATGTTTCAGGCATAATCTCAAGTGTCAAATCAGCCTGATTATTCATTATCGAACCTTTTAAACGCCCATATATGCCTTTCCCTTCAAGACTGAGTGATTCGATCCTTATGCCATCACTCTCTAAATTAACCCTGCCGCCTGCCTTATCGAAGATCTCAAGAGGCAGAGTTATTCCAGAAAGATTGAATGGCTCAAGACGCAGATTATCCACAGTAAACTTTATGATACCCCGAGTACCTTCGTATATAATATCCGAATCAAGTATCCCATTCCCCTTGAAACCGATCACTTCAAGATAAGGGATATCTCTTATATCGATTCTATTAAATCTTATATCAGCATGTATCTTCTTACCTCTGATAGCCAGGTCTCCTGCGACAATACCTTCCTTGATTTTACCGTTAAAGGACGATTTGTGTCTAAGAAGAAAAAGATAAAACGGGTTCATCCTGAGCGAAACATCTTCAATAAAAATTAAATCTTTATCCTTACTCACGAATAATACCTTTTCTGCCTTCAGATTATAAAAGAGTCCTTTCTTAAGCCCCTCTATCTCGATACGCAAGTCGTTATTACCGATAGCATATCTTATTGCCTCTCTCACCGTATCTTCGGATATAACAATTAGCCATACGCCTATGATGATAAGTGATATGCCAATAACTAAAAGAAGGATATACCTGATAAGAACTGGCAGGGGATTTTTACTTTCCATGAATAAGGGTGATTGTTATATTGAGGTTCAGAAGCTCCTGTTTTTCGAAAGATGTCTTTATGTCAACTTTTTTTAATACCAGCAGCATTGGTGAATTCTCGATCTTATGAAATATATTCACCATCTCATTCATGTTCAGCTTGTCTATGGATACTTCTGCATCTTCCTCGATATCTCCTGATATTTCCCTGCTGCCTATCCGTTTTATTGATTTAATCTTATTTCTAAGCCCTAAAGAGGAGAATACATCATCAACGGCAGAGACAATACCATCAATCTTTGAGAGACTCTTCTTCCTCTCAACAAAGGCAATCTTTGGTCTTAAAACAGTTACCTCATCCTTTAACAGGGTAATCTCTCTGTATTGCGAATTTAACCTTTCGAGATCCTTCATCACTACGGTTGAAAAAATAACGAGTATGATTACAGTAACCAGCATGGTTATAAGCCCGGCAAAAAGATATATATCTTTTTTATCTTTCAGATATTCCTTCAAGCCTTTTTCTCCTGCGCTGCGATTGTGAATAAAACCCTGCCCTGTGCTGATGTCTTTGAATCGGATATATTCACGTCACTCAGAATTCTGGTTAGATCTTCTTTTATCTTCTGGATATCGTTAAAAGACCCTGCCTCCCCTCTGAGTGTTACACTGCCCTTATCCATTACAATCTCATTAAAGACTACAGTACCCCTCTCGACACCGGATATGTCCAGAAGAAGATTGAGCGGGGAATACCCGATCAGGCGTTCTCTCTTATCCTTCATCTCTTTTATCCGGGCTTTTAATTGGTACAAATTGGGGACTGTTTTTTTATCATCTCCCCTCGGCGAGTCGCCCGGGGCGACAGGAAATATATCCGAATAGATTTTATTCATCTCTCTCTGTTGTGTAAAGATATCTTCCCTTGCCGAAGTTATCTTCAAGACAAAAAATAATGCTACCAGGAATAGAGTTAAAATACCGAGCACTGCTGTTGCCCTCAAAGATCTTTTTATCCTTTCGGTATCCTTTGTGTAAGAAAACTCCCCTCTCCTCAGATTAAATGTATTAGCCTTAAGTTCCTTTATCGAGGCATCTATCCTTTCTTCGTGCTTCATATCGATCGGATCGAGAAGTTTCTCGGGATTGAAATCTCTTATCATATGATTAAGCTCTATCGATGTTACGACTCTCGGATCGATACCAAATCTCTTAAATCCTTCGATAATCTTGCTTAAGACTGCTTTTTCTATAT
>JACQXD010000082.1 GCA_016208875.1 Nitrospirota bacterium | reverse complement strand
TTCTCATTTTCCTTCTTGTATGGGCAGTGAAGAAGGGTTCAAAAGTGGTGGGGGTGACACCTCTGGATTATGTAACCAAATCAACTGATGAGATATTTTTAAAAGGTATTCATAAAAACAGTACAGGAGAGTAAAATGATAGAAAGGATACTTAGAGGAATAGCAGGACTTGTAGTACTGGTAAGTCTTGGATTGACACAGATTCATTCACCTAAATGGCTTATACTGACAGCCATCATGGGGCTGAATCTCTTTCAGTCAGCATTTACAAACTGGTGACCCATGATGCCAATCCTCAGGGCTATGGGGATAGATAAGAAAAGTGGGAGGTGAGAAGTAGGAAGCGAGAAATTTTCACCCTCCCCTTCATCCCCTCCCATCAAGGGAGGGGAGATAATTTAATTCCCTCTCCCCTTGCGGGAGAGGGTTAGGGTGAGGGGTATTTTCTGGACAAAACAAGGAGGTTTAAGATGAGAAGGTTTTTGGTTTTTTTAGTAATGATATTGCTCCCACTGGAAGCATATGCCATTACAGCAGATGAGGTCATGAAGAAATCTCAGGCAGCTTTTCTTTATCAGGGCAAAGACTTCAAGGCGAGAGTCGTGATGAAGCTCATCAGCAAGGGCGGACAGGAGAGGACAAGAGAGATGACAATGCTCAGAAAAAAGTTTGGCGAATCAGGAGGCGATCAGAAATATTTTATATATTTCTTTCAGCCTGCAGATGTTAAGGACATGACGTTTATGGTCTATAAGTATCCCAAAAAAGATGATGACAGGTGGCTGTTTGTACCTGCGATTAATATGGTCAGAAGGATTGCCTCGCAGGATAAGCGTTCGAGCTTTGTCGGTTCGGATTTCACCTATGAAGACGTCTCCGGTAGGGACATAGAAGACGACACACATGCCGTTTCAAAAGAAGAGAAAATCGGCAGCAGGGACTGTTATGTGATCAAGAGCACACCGAGGGCGGCGGATGTGGATTATAGCTACAAGCTCTCATGGATCGATAAGGCAAACTTCCTGCCTCTGAAGGAGGAATATTACGACAGAAGAGGCGAGCTTTACAAGGTCTTCTCCGCGGACGATATAAAGGATGTAAAAGGCTTGCCTACGATTACAAAAAGGTCAATGAAGAATCTCCAGAGCGGACACAGGACAGAAGTCACGTATCTAAAGGTGGATTACAATATCGGGATTGAGGACAGCCTTTTCTCGGAAAGATTCTTAAAACAGCCGCCGAAAAAGTGGATTGAATGAAGATCAAAATTGGAGTTCATAAGTATGAAGACATTGAATAAAAAATCCCTCCCAACCTCCCTTTGCCAAAGGGAGGAAAGATTCCCTTCTATCAAGAGGGGATTAAAGGGTGTGTTCCCCTCTTTGGCAAAGAGGGGCGAAGGGAGCTTTTATAAAATTAATGTCATCTTACTTTTGTACTTAGTAACTCTTACAGCCGCTTTGTTTGTCTGTGTGCTTCACGCAGAGGCTCTTGATGTGGGAGATTCTGTGCCTGATTTCCATATTGTGACTATAGACGGGAAAGAAATCTCGTATGAAAAAGATTTAAAAGGCAAAAAACCCGTTTATCTCATATTCTGGGCAACATGGTGACCGCACTGTAAAAGAGAGCTTCCCCGTGTGGAGAAGCTGTATAAAGAGTTTAAGGACAGGATCGAATTTATCGGCATAAATAAAGGCGATAAAGAAAAGATAGAAGGATTTATAAAAAAATACGACCTGAGTTTTCCCGTTGCACATGACCTGAACGAAAAGGTCTTAACGGCCTTTAAAGCGAGGATTCCGACATATGTCCTCATTGACACGAATGGAAAGATAAGATACAAGGAGCCGGATTTGCCGGAAAGCAAACATCTGGATGAACTCATCAAATAAAGGGGGCGGAATTTGTATGCATCCTGACAAAGAAACTTCTAAAAGAAAAATCCTTTTACGAGGAATGTAACAATGCCGATAAGATTAAGGATTACAATGAGATATAACCTATCGAAGCGTTTGTTGACATCGTCGAAACGTTTATTGACATCAAACATGAAGGTATCGAAGCGTTTGTTTATATCATCGAAGCGTTTGTTTATATCATCGAAGCGTTTGTTTATATTTGTAATCTCTGCTTTTATCTCCCGTATCTCACCGTGCATCAAATCAAGCTCACGGAAGATAAAGGTTAAAGGGTCTGCCCTATATAAAACTTCTTCCTTCTTTTCCTCTGCCTGTGGTGCCATAGCTCATATTATAACGGCAATCTTGTTGATGTCAAGCAATTCTTTTGCGTCTGACATCTCGCTGCACGGCTTCTTTCAGGGAAATTATTCCTCCGGTACAACGACAAATCCCGATGGAGGCGATTTCAAGTGGGCAGAGGAGAGATTTCAGTTGAAGCTCGATGCATCAAAAGACCCGTTTCGTTTGTTTATTAAAACAGACTCTTTCTATGACCACATCGATGAAAAGGCCGAACTGGAGTTGAGAGAGGGTTATATTGATTATACTGCCTCAAAATGGGATATAAGAATCGGCAGACAGATTATAACATGGGGGCTTGGCGATTTGATCTTTATAAATGACGTCTTTCCAAAAGACTATGAGGCATTCTTTTCAGGCAGACCGATGGAATATCTGAAGAAGGGAGTAGATGGAGCAAAGATTGGTGTCTATCCGGGCTTTGTTTCTTTCGAGCTTGTTGCCATACCTTTCTTTGAACCGAATAATTTTCCTGACTCAAAAAGATTCCGGATGTATGACCCATTGTCTATGATTACGAATAGGGTAGAGGAAGAGCCAACCGCTAAATTAGAAAACACCGAGGTTGCCGTACGAGCATACCGCGATATTGCAGGCTTTGATGCCTCGCTATATTTTTATAGGGGCTTCTTCAGGCAGCCGTGGACTACACCTGACAATCCAATGAATCCGACAAAGCTAACACTGTTTTATCCGAAACTCTCCGTTTATGGTATAAGCATTCAAGGGAGGGCATTTGAAGGCGTCCTGAGTCTTGAAGGCGGTTATTATGATTCACGGCAGGACAGGGGTGGAACCGATTATACAGTCCCTAATTCTCAAACAAAATTTCTCATCGGCTATCAGAGACAACTTTGGGAAGATTTCACAATCGGACTTCAATACTATAATGAATACATGCATGACTATTCCGAATATGAGAGAAATTTACCAGCAGGATTTCCAAGGGAGAGAAACCTGCACCAACTTACAAGTTTGAGACTCACACAATTTCTTGTCCATCAGACATTCAGACTCTCCTTCTTCTCATTCTATAGCCCGTCTGACGGAGATTATCTTCTTAATCCCGAGATCAAATATAATTTCTCGGATAACATATGGGCTGCTGCGGGGGGTAATATTTTCGGCGGCGGAGAGGAATGGAGTCAGTTCGGACAACTAGATAAAAATGATATTGTCTATTTGCAGGCGCGGTATGAATTTTAGGAACAAGAGAGCAGGCTATACTCAAAGAACAGAGATAGGAAAGACTGTCTCAGAATTTTTATAATCGACAGGATAATTATTTGGCAATCGTACGTGGCATAAGTGTCAACGGCTTATCCGTTTTCGGCTCTAAGGTCTTTTTTATAAGGTGTCGTATAAAAATTCTTCCCCAGCCTTTCCTATCTTTTACTATGGTTTGTGCTTTAGGATTCTTTTCCTCTTGACAAAACATGCAAATATTAGTATATTTGAATATATAAACAAGGAGGAGATGTTTAAATGCGTTCATTGGGACAGAGAGTCGAACTATTAAAAGTAATTGCACATCCGGTGAGGATCAGGATACTCGAAGAACTCATGAAGGGTGTGAAGTGTGTTAGTGATTTCGAGGAATTTCTTGAGATAAGCCAGCCGAATGTCTCTCAGCACCTATCATTGCTCAGAAGATTCGGCGTAATTGATTTTTATGTTGACGGAAGACTAAAGTGCTATTTTCTTGTAGACCCGATAATCCCGGATATTATGGAGATATTAAAGAAAGACTATGTGAAGGGATTGCCTGCACCTGCATGCTGTCCTGTAACAAAAAAGGGCGTATATCCCGGGGAAAGGAAAAGGTAATTGGTGAATAGGTAAATGGGTGAATAGGTGAATCGCGATCTGTGAATCGGTACTGTCACCGACACTGTTCACTGACACTTATTCTTTTTTGGTTTTTGATCTTTAAATGTACGAGCGGAGGTGTTTATGACTAAAACCTTAACATTATTTCTATCCACGTCTCCCTATTCATATGAAAACACATCAACTGCAGTGAGGATTGCGGAATCTGCATTGGGCAAAGGGCATACAGTTAATCTTATCGCATCGGGAGACGGTATCTATTGCTTTCTTAAAGGACAGAAGGCAAAGGGTATAACGAATGCAGAGGAGAAATTCTCCGAATTGATCGGGAAGGGACTCAGGGTATATCTCTGAGCTGAACTTTCGCCGTGCGGCGAAGGATGATTATCTGGCAGGTGCAGAGGTCGGTTCTCTCAAGGGACTTTTTAAGACGATGGGAGAGAGTGATGTGTGGTTGAATATAGGAGCGTGAAAAAAAGTATCAAAGGGTCAAAGAGTCAAAGTGTCACAGCTTTAAAAGGTCAAGGTTAAAATTTATCATTGCAAATTGCAAAATTTAAAATGATAAATGCTAATTGATAAATTTGAAGTTCAGGTTGCTCTGACACTCTGATACTTTGATACTGTTTTTAGAAAGGAGAATATATGAGTACACTTGCAATGATATTGAGAAGGTCACCGTATGGCGACATAAATGCTGCAGAGGCTGTAAGGCATGCGATGGGTGGTGCTGCAGACGAACTAAAGATTGATTTAATCCTTGTTGACAGTGGTGTATTGCTTGCAAAGAAAGGACAGGATGATGCAGGGACCGGATTCACAAATCTCGGCAGCGTATTACAGGACTGTATAGATATGGGAGTGAATGTATATGCAGACAAATTATCAATAAGAACGCAACATATAGACAGCGAGGATATTCTCGAAGGAGTAAAGGTTGCCGGTAGTTCTGAGATCGCAGAGATCGTGAAAGAAGCAAAGACAACGATGATATTTTAAATCAGTGTCAGTGAAAAGTGTCTGTGTCAGGGTCAGATTTCGGTGTAATTTTTTTACTGACACTGACACTAAACACTGACACCGCGAATGGAGGTTAACATGCTTGTAATAGTAAAGAGTGCACCGGACACGGCGGAGGGCGAGAGGGGGGTAAAATTTGCAAGGGATATGGCTGCGGACTTAATCCTACTGCAGAACGGGGTTTATTTTGCACAAAAGGAAAGGCTCGGAGGATATTGCGGAACCGCATATGTGCTCGATGAAGATAAGAGGTTGAGGGGGTTAAAGGATACAGAATTGGAAGATGATATAAGGGCTATTGATTATGAAAAACTCACAGAACTTATGGCAGAAAGCGATAAGGTAGTGGGGATGTTCTAAAGACAGTGAATAGTTACTAAATACTATTCACTAACGACTATTCACTAAAACGGAGGTAACATGGCAAAGATAGTTGTGATAGGCGGCTCTTTCGGAGGGCTTACGGCAGCCTTTGAGCTAAAGCGTCTTCTCGGAAAGAAGGCGGATGTTACGCTGATAAGCGATATTGATAAATTCATTTTCATCCCTTCGCTGCCGTGGATTGCAATGGGATGGAGAAAGGCGGAAGACATTACAGTATCATTAAAGCCTATTCTTGAGAGAAAAGGCATCATTTTTATCCACGAAGCTGCAAAAGGGGTAGATGCAGATTTATCAAAGGTTAAAACAGAGACTAAGGAAATACAGTATGACTATCTCATAATATCAACCGGCCCATATCTTGCCTTTGATGAAGTTCCCGGTCTTGGTCCTGAAAAAGGGCATACTGAATGTATCTTCACTCTCGAACAGGCGGAAAGGGCGAATAAGGCATGGAACAAATTTCTTGAAGACCCCGGCACTGTTGTTACCGGTTCTGTGCAGGGTGTAAGCTGCTTTGGCCCCCCCTACGAATATGCCTTTGAGATAGATTCAGAACTCAGAAGGAGAAAAATGCGTCATAAAGTGCCTATTGTTTTTGTAACATCGGAACCATACATAGGCCATTTCGGTATTGGCGGATTAAGGAATTCAAGGTGGATCATGGAGAACGAGTTTGCAAAGCGGGATATTAAAATTATAGTAAATACAGCGGTCGAGGAGATCGTTCCCGGAGAAGTAAGACTCAAGGACGGGACAAAGATACCCTTTAAACTTTCCATGTTTGCTCCGGCAATGAAGGGAATCCCTGCTGTTTCTCATCTCGGCAATCCGAGAGGATTCATTCCTGTTGATGGAAAATACAGATATACGAAATACAAGAACATCTTTGTTGTAGGCGTTGCCGTTGCAATAGCTCCTCCGGAGCAGACGCCGGTGCCGACAGGTGTTCCAAAAACAGGCTATATGACTGTAAAAATGGCAAAGACTGCCGCCATGACGATCGTATCGGACATAACAGGGATTGCTTATCCGGAGGAGAACCCTATAGATGTTGTTTGTCTTATGGACATGGGTAATACTGCGGCAATCATGAAGGCAAACCCTGTGCTTCCGCCGAGGCAGGAAGCCACACTTAAGAGCGGAGTTATCTATAAATGGATGAAGACGGGCTTTGAGAAATATTTTCTCTGGAAGATCAAACACGGCTTGAGCGGATTGCCGTGAAGAAAGAGATCAAAGATTTGGATTTAACCCTTCTGTTTTTGTTACTACCCATTTAGCCCGCTCTTTTCCGAGCGTAAATTTCAGGTGTTCAGGGCTTTTAATGTCGCCTATTATATAGCCTGTTTGATTCCCGATAGTTGCAATGACCCTCACATCGAGTTTGGCAGATGCCGAATTGTCCTTCACTTCTATTTTCAGATTCTCATACTCTATCTTTATGTCTGACATTGATCTGAACTGCTCCTCAAGAGCCTTTTTTAAGAGTATATATGTCAGGCCGTAATCGTCACTGTAGTTATAAGAGACCTTTGACATAACACGATCGATTTCTTCTTTTTCGATTGCATACGAACCTTCTTTGATAAGTTTTTTGATCCTGCTTTCAGCCGTGGGCCAGAGAAGGTAAATCAGCAATGGAGAGAGGATCAAGAGAAAAAGGAATATTATGGATTTTTTACTCATTTTCTATATTCTATAATTCAGCAACCAGGGACATGGCATTTTCGCTCATTCTCGGTCGCTTCGAGCGACCTCCGAGGTATTTTACCTCATAATTATTAAAGTTTAAAAGAACTCCCTGTGGTCTCTGCCACAGGGTATCTTCCTTTGCTGTTTGACAGACGCCCTGCGGTCTCTGCCGCAGGGTTCTTCACGATCAATGTCCTCTTTTTCCATTTTTATCTCCTTCTATGTCAACGAGATTTCCAGTAGAATATAACAAGGGGTATTATACCATGAAGCCTTTCACAGGTCAGCCGGAGAAACGCAGAAAGAAAGGGTTTTTCTCCTTTCCACGGAGACCGGTGAATACACAAAGCTGAATCCGGCATATATGATGAGGCAGATCGCAGAGTTGACCGTTCAGAAAGGTAAGGGTAAATTTCACGTTACAAGTCTGAAACCCGTAAATCCTGGGAACCGGGCCGATAGCTGGGAAGCAGGCAAATTGAAGTTGTTTGAAACCGGTAAGAAGGAAGCATACGAAGTGGTCAAGGATGACTCAGGGGAGAGATTTAGGTATATATCGCCGCTTTTCGTAGATGCAGCCTGTCAGAAATGCCACAGGCAACAAAACTATAAGATAGGGGATGTGATCGGCGGAATAACCGTTGATCTCCCTGTGGAGGCATTGAGAGCCGCTCGCTCAGTAACTGTAAAACGCAGCATCGTAGCTTACGGAATTACCGGAATAACGGCTCTACTTTTTATAGTAACCATAACATGGCTGCTTTCGAAGAGATTTGTTTCGGCTGTTGAAAGAGAACTTGAGAACGAAAGGTTGAGAAGTGCAATCCAGCTTGCAGGGGCTGCTGCCCATGAACTCAGACAGCCGATGACGACTATAATAGGATTTGCAGAACTTCTGAACGATAAGCTCTCGAAAGGTGAATCGCCTAAGCAGGAGATTGATATAATTGCACAGCAGTGTTATAGAATGGATGAGATAATAAAGAAGATGGTGAAGATAACAGAATATAAAACGAAGACATATGCTGAGGATATAGAAATCTTTGATCTCGATATCCGATCGGAGAATACAGAAGACAATACCGATAATGGTTCAAAAAACTAACCATAACAAGTTCCTGTGGTAGCTAATAGCTATCAGCTATAAACTTTTGGCTATTTTTTTGATATTTCAGCGTCCTCTATGATTACCGCATATATGTAGCCTGCACCGAAGTCCCTATCATTATGTAATATACCGCCGGCTATAACCACATCGCCTACAGAGGGCAGATCCTGCGATGTTACGACTAAATTATGATCCCCCTTTTGCGGATTACCGCTTCCATCCTGAAGATGTATCCAGTTCCTCTTCATTATGCCCATGGATACCTTGACGACCTTACCGCTTACAATGACATTCTTTTTGTCGAGATTGCTCTTGTTTTTATAAATTTCAGCAATAGTGTAGGCGTTCTGTCCCGCAGCCTTTCCTACCTTTATTTTCTTAGCGGATGTAACTATCCCGACACTGCTGCCGGAGGATTTTCCTTCCTTTTGTATGGTCTGCCTGTCGGCTACTCCAGGGGAAAAAATTATCCTGTCGAATTTACGTTTAAGAGTTTTGCTTTCGTAATTTATCATCTCGGCACCGGATTGGAAAGACATGCTCCGACCCTTGACGATCTTCATCTTAAGTTGCGGCACGGCTACCCAGATTTTTTCCCCGTGGGTTTCGAGGAGGACATAGGTATATCCGCCGCTGTTCATAGTTTCGATTACCTTGCCGGATAATGATAGCCCCCCCATGCCCTCTGATTTATGAGAACCCGCGTAGGACTCACCCATTATCAACGTAAGTGTCAAGGCAATAACCGACAACATCCATAATCTTTTCATGTATATCTCCTCCATTTTTATAAGGTATTGTTTCACCCCCACCCTTGCCCTCCCCCCTCAAGGGGGAGGGTTTCCCTTATATCTCCATATGTTACAGATGTCTTTTTCATAGAACTTTTGACATTACCTTTTATAATATCAAAGCGACAGAGCGTCAGAATATTAGAGCAACTTTGATCCTTTAAGGCATTTAGAAAGATACTATAACTAAGGCGGTTCCCCTTGTCAATCCGTTTTCCATAAAGTTATAATGCCATATATAGGTTTTTTTGAATCTTAATATGTCATTTAAAGATGTTATAGGACAGGACAGAGCAATTAATATATTGCTCGGCACGTTAAGCCGTAACAGACTTCCCTCTGCATATCTCTTTGTCGGAGAATCGGGTATAGGTAAAAAATTCACTGCAATAACCCTTGCAAAGACCTTGAACTGCCGTGAAATCCGTGATTCGTTAAACGTTATGCGTGCTGAGATAGACAAAAACTCATTACGGATTACGGATTACGCGTCACGGATTGATGCCTGCGATCAGTGTCCTTCATGCAAAAAGATCGATTCCGGAACACATCCCGATTTTTTGACGATTATACCTGAAAAGGGAGAAATACGTGTTGAAGATATAAGGACGGTAGAGGAGTCGCTTTCATTTACGCCTTATGAGGGGAAAAGAAAGGTCGTTATTGTCGATGATGCAGAGACGATGAACTCATCCGCTGCAAATGCATTTCTCAAGACACTGGAAGAGCCTCCTCCGATGAGTATTATAATCCTGATATCGGCAAGCCCCGACAGGTTGCCGGAGACTATCAGGTCGAGATGTTCACGTATAAACTTTTCACCGCTCTCGCCTGAAAGGTGTAAAGAGGTCATTAAAAAAGAGAGTGGTCGGCAGGCAACAATCAGCAGTGATAAAGGCAATAAAAAAATATGTGATGGTCCGGCGACTGATGACTATAGGCTCTCTACCATTGCCAGGCTTTCCATGGGAAGACCCGGACTTGCAATCACCAATGACCTATTCGAAGATAGAGACCGGTTTATCAAGCTCTTCCGCGAAATGATTAACCGCGGGAATAAAGAGATGTGGGCGGATAAAGATGAGATCGAAAAATGGTTTAATAATGCAATTACGGTTTTGAGGGATACGGCTGTCCTGAAGATAACGGGAAAAGAAGATATGCTGATAAACATAGATCTCAAAAATAATATCGCTGCGATGAGCAAAACAACGGAGTTAAAGGATATAATAGATAGTTATGCAAAAATTTCCTTTTTGAAAGGGTACCTTGGATTTAATCTGAATAAATCCATCACATGGAATTACGTATCGACAATAATTCAAAATTTAAAAGTAAAAATTTAAAATGAACCTCCCCGCCGCAGAGACGGCGGGGTATCAAAAAAATAAATCGTACTTTGTCATTCTCGCTTGTCGGGAATCCTTCTGACCCCCTCTTTGGCAAAGAGG
>JACQXD010000134.1 GCA_016208875.1 Nitrospirota bacterium | reverse complement strand
CCTCTTCTCCACTGGAGCAGGCAAGCGACAGGATATTCAATGTATGCTGCTTCTTTTTTTGTTTCTCTTTTTTTATGTCCTTCAGTACCTCGGCGAAGACGTCTAACTGGGTCTTCTCCCTGAAAAAATAGGTCTCGTTATTTGTTATATGAGAGGCAAAGACATATAACTCTTCCTTCGAAGGATCCGAAACGATAAAGTCGTAATACTTTCGGTAATTCGTAAGACCGAGGATGTTCAGTCTATGCGATAGTTTCGTATAAAAAGTTAACTTCTTATCTCCTTTAATTGCTATCCCGAATTCTTTCCTGACAAGGTCTTTAAAAAGTCTAATCTCCTCATCGGTTATGAATTCCTTGTGACATTCATTACGCAAGATATTCATCTGAAAATCCCCCCTCTCCCCCCTTTGCTAAAGTGGGGAATAATTGATCCCCTCTTTGGAAAAGAGGGGTTAGGGGAGATTTTCATTCTCCTTTGTGTCTTCTTAAGACATATCTGTTTCATTCACATCACCCTGTTGAGATCTTCGAGCATTTTTTGAGCTGCCAGCCTGACTTCGTCTTCGGGGTCCGTAAGCATCTTTGACAGCATTTCGAGCGTTCTTGCAGAGGGTATATGACCCATGGCAATCGCCGCCTCAACCCTAACCTCGGGGTCATTGTCATCGGCAAACTGTATTAATGCTTTGTATTCTCCCATCATAAAAAGGATATCAGCAAGAATTGCCCTATTACGTCCTACTGTTTTCTTAAGGGCATCGATTATACCCGGCACAGCTTTTTTCCCTATCGAAATAATGCCTTTTATTGCATATTCCTGCAGTTCATCGTCGTTCAGGGCGTCGATAAGATATTGAAGCCCCCTGATATCTTCCGCCCAGCTCAATGCTATAAAAGCAGCCCTTCTGAGTTCCGGATGGGGAGATCCCTGCATCTCGATAAGAAGGGGAATCAATCTCATAAAATAGGAGGGCATTGGTTTTTTCCCTTCCCTGTCGGCAATGTTCACTACGGCTTTAAGCGACAGCTCTCTTAGTTCATCCTCTTTGTCGATAAAAGGTGTAAGATGTTTTATAACATGATTGTCCCCTGCCTTTTCGATTGCAGTAAATGTTATACCACGATACTCCTCTTTTTCGAGACATTTGCAGAGAACGGATACGGCTTTATCGCCGCCTATCTCTCCGATAGCCTCGATACATGCCATTGCAACCCATGGCACATCATTCACGCCTCTCGCCAATGGGTCAATAGCCTTTGTCTCGCCGAGTTTCCCCAGCGACTCAGCAGATGCAATTCTTACATTGACATCTGTATCGTTTAACGCGGCTATAAGGGCGGCGATTGCCGACCCATCTTTTATATCACCGAATACATTTGCAGCAAAAATCCTTACATCCGGATTCCTGTCTTCGAGTAAAGATATAAGAGATTTAACCGCCTTATTACCGAGAGCCCTGTATGTTTCCATCGCAGCATTTCTTAAAAGAGGGTCATCATCTCTAAGCCATTCCTCCATAATAGACAGATAAGAATCCTCCGGATAGGTAAGAAGATTTTCTATAGTATTCTTCCTTACCCACCAGTCGTCTGCCCTTAGATTATTCAGCACTTCCCGGATCTCTTGCATATTACTCCACCTTTTAACTGATGCATGATTCACGATTCATGATACACGATTCATGATGCACGATTCATGATTTTATCGTGTATCCTGCATCGTGTATCTTCTCTGTATCGTGCATCGTGTATCCTGTATCATGTATCGTACTTTATATTTCCACTCCCTGTATAACCTTGAATGCCTCGCACGTCATACAATTGCGCAGCTTTGATTTGAGATCGCCTTGCTGTGCACCCTTGCACCATGTGCCTGTTATCATCCAGCATCTTTCTTCCTCGGAGTTATAGGCCGGACACTTCTGTCTTGAACTTGCAGGACAATTTAAAATATCCCAGCACTTTTTGTTACCGTTCGAGTGTATTTTAAAATTACTGATAACATACTGAAGATTTTCCATCTGGAAGAGAGTTTCATCGGCTGTATTATTTAGCTTCCGTGACAGTTGAAGGTTTTCAGATGCAATGTGTCCCACACCCTCCATTGCCCTCACAACGGTCTCTCCTCCGAGTTTCTGTTCTGCTGTTGCATTGGCAACATCCTGTGTCATTTTATGCATTATCTCGACTGCCTGAACTATCTGTTTGGTTCCACCGACCTGTTCTTTAACGGCAACACCGACCTCATAGACGATGTTTTTCATCCGATCCACGACTTCGCGTATCTGCTTTCCTCCTATAGACTGCTCCCTGGCGGCTATATTTACCTCCTGCACCATCTTGTTCATTTTGTCGAGGACAACCCTTATGCTGCCGGTTCCATTTGCCTGTATACTCACTGCACCTGCGACCTCATCCGTTGCGGTGTTCATGTTTACAACATACCTCATAACCTGTTCTATTGCCTTATCGAGTTCGGATGCCGACCTCGCTATCTCCCGCATCACATCCGTACTGTCTTTCATCGAAGCTATTATCTCCGTAAACGCATCCCTGCTGTTGTTGGCGAGGGTAATACCGCCCTTCCCTTCCCTATAGGTTTCCTCTGTTGCCTTAATGGCGGTACCGGTTTCTTCCTGAACCTTTTTTATTACACCCGCAATCTCCTTTGTTGCCTCCATGGAACGCTCCGCGAGCTTTCTTATCTCCTCGGCAACCACAGCAAAACCCCTTCCTGCATCGCCTGCCCTCGCAGCCTCTATAGCTGCATTGAGGGCAAGCAGATTGGTCTGGTCCGCAATCTCATCTATGACCTCGACGATCGAACCTATCTCCTCCGAACGCTTGCCGAGGTTCTGTATTATGCCCATGGTCTTCTCCGTGGTTTTACCGATGTTCTGCAGGCTCTCTATGCTCTGGTATATGGCCTTTCCACCGTCTTCTGCCTCGGAAAATGCCTTCTGGCTTAATTTATTGGAGCCATCGATCCTGCCTGCAACCTCTTTTACTGTCCTTGTCATCTCTTCAATCGTGCCGGATGTCTCTGAAACCATATTCTTGAATGATTCGGCATTCTTGGCGATCTGTTCGATTGACGACAGCATATTCTCAACGGTCATGGATGTTTCACTTACCGCCTCTGTCATTAAACCCGTATTTTTTGCAGTTTGCTCTGTAGAGGCGAGCATCTCCTCTATTGTTGCAGAGGTTTCCTCAACCGATGCAGCCATGTTATCCGCGCTCTTTCCGACCTGTTCTATTGAAGCTGCCATCTCGCTTATAGTAGCTGACGTTTCGTCGACATTTGTTGCAAGTGCCTCTGTATTTTTTGCAACCTGCGAGATTGACGCCGCTATCTCCTCCATTGAAGACGTTGTCTCATCTGTAGCAGATGCCTCCTCCTGAGAAGACAGCGATAGTTTTTGTGCATTTGATACAACATCGGATGTAGCCAGAGAGACTTTTAGTGAAGATTTAACGGTATGGGTAATCGTATCCTTCAGGCTGTTCACTACCTTATTAAATTCTTCCCCCATCTTAACAATCTCATCGCTGCCTTTGACAACCACCTCTTCCGTGAGGTCTCCGCCTGCTATCTTTTTCATTGCATTTATCATTTTCTCTATCGGATTTGTGATTCCGTTACTTATTCCTTTTACAAAGATTGTTCCACCGATAATACCAAAAGACAGCACAAATATAGCAAGTCCAAAGGTAATAGTATTGGCTTTTTGAATGGCATTCTTTAATTGTTTATCTTTTGTTTCTGCATCTCTTTTCAGTATCTCTTTCATTTTGTTCAGATTTTCCTGGACAGCGGTAACGGCAGGTATGGTCTCCGATACGAAAATTGTGGATGCCTTCTCTTTATTTTCTTTATCGTCTGTTTTGAGATTTGATATTATTTCTGCTGCTGTTGCATGAAGTCTTTTATGCGGTTCGTCTAATGCCCTAAATGGTTCTTCTATCTCCTTTGAATACGGTTTGAATGTCAACATCCATTTCCCGAGATTACATTCTGCAGGGTCAAGCTTACCTTTGAATTCTTTTCCCTGAAGGAATAAACCCGACGAAAGTCCATCCATCCATTTAAGGTGATCTACAACCCTATCCGAGAAAAACGTATTGAGCTCCGACAACTGGAGTGCCTCTGTCTTTTTCGCTTCAACGTCTTTCATTGACCAATAAAAACCACCTGCCATTAGAATTACTATGGCAAGTATAACCCCCAGACCTATAAAAAGCTTTGTGCTAATTTTTATCTTCATGCTTCCTCCTGATCTTATATCTTTTTTTCAATTACTATTGCTTTATAAAAATCGCATTCGCGACAGTTATCGATCTTCAAGGCATATGTCCCCTGTATCTTTCCCCCGCACAATGTTCCGGCAACGAGATAACAAACCCTTCCGCCTTTCGGATAAGCGGGGCAGTCGTTTGTTTTGTCCCTTCCGCATTTCTTAAATTCCCAGCAATTAATCTTCTTTTCCATCGTTGACACCATCGTTGTACCTCCTTGACTTAAATTTTTTTTTAAAATATACTTTTATTGTGAAACTTACAAAGAGGCAAGGAGAAAATATCTCGAAGATTACGGGAGATATATGCAAACTTACATTTGGTGCTATAGTTATCGGGAAGTTTGTAACAACCCAGAACATGCCATCATGGGTTTTTATAATTGGTAGTGCGTTTTCAGCAATCCTGTTTGTGATTGCAATATTTGTAGATAAAGGAGAATAAGAATGACAGAACTTGGAATCCTCTTTATTATTGGCAGTATCATAGGAATAATCTTCCTCATAGCCCTTTATAAAGAACGGCATAAACATCAGTAAACCTCTCCTGCTGCTCTGCTGCTCTGCTGCTCTGCTTTAATCTCAATCTTCTCCCTTCTTAGAAGTTTCTCAAGGTCGAGCATAATAATAAGCCTCTCCTTGAGCTTTCCAACCCCTGTTATATAATCGGTATCTACTTCCAACACCTCTTCGGGAGCAGTTTCTACAAATCCTGCAGGTACTTTAATAACATGAGAGACAGCATCAACGAGCAGACCGATAACCTTATCGCCTACTTCTGTAACGATAATCCTCGATGCCTTGCTCATATCCCTTTCGGAAAGTTTCAACCTCTTCCTGAGATTAAGGACCGGCAACACCTTGCCCCTGAGGTTTATTACACCTTCCATATACGAAGGCGAATTCGGAACGATTGTAATATTTCCAACCCTTATTATCTCGTGTACCTGACTTATGGGAACACCATACTCTTCACCGATATTGAATGTGACGAGATGCAGTTCGCTTTTAGGTTCTTTGAAGTCTGCCAGAATGTCTTCTGCAAGGCCCGAAGGCGGCAAATTCATTTTTAAAAACCTCCCGTTTTCAAGTGTCAGTGACAGTGAACAGTGTCAGTTTTATTTTACTGTCACTGACACGGGTTTACTCACACTATTTTACTGGCACAGACACTATTCACTGTTTTTCTGTTCCGTAGGGGCAACCCTTGCGGTTGCCCACTTATAAGGGCAGGGACAAGCCCTGCCCCTACTAATCTAATCTATTCACTATTCACTATTCACTTTTTACTTTTTTTATTCCAGAACGCCAGAATATCTATTATCAATATAATCCTACCGTCTCCCGATATGGAAGCCCCGGCTATACCGTAGGACTTTCCAAATGTCTCGTCGAGCGGTTTTATCACGATCTCTTGTTGGCCCCTGAGCCTGTCAACGGCAATAGCAATGCGTTTCTCTGCCCTGCCGACTATTATAAGATAAATCTTTTTCCTTTTCTTTGAACCAAGACCAAAAAATTCACTAAGTCTCACTATCGGCAAAACCTTTTCCCTGAACCTTATCACCTCATGGTTGTTAATAATATGAATATCGTCTTCCTTAACCTTAACGCTTTCGTTAACGGCACTCATCGGGATTGCGTAAACCTCCCCTCCTGTTTCTGCCATTAACGCCGGGATTATAGCAAGACTCAAGGGAAGCTTTATTGTAAAACTCGTACCTTTTTCGGTAATACTGTCTGCGATAACATGCCCGTTAAGTTTCGATATATTTTTGTTTACAACATCGAGTCCTATTCCCCTCCCCGAGATATCCGTAGCCTGCTGTTTTGTTGTAAATCCTGCCGAAAAGATCAGAGAAATAATACTCTCTTTATCGAGGGCGTCTTCCGATTTTATCAATCCCTTTTCAATTGCCATCTCTTTTATCTTTTCGAAATTGATCCCCCTTCCATCATCTATAATTTTTATGATCACATAGTTCGACTCCTGGGCAGCAGAAAGGATAATCCTTCCGGAACGATTCTTCCCTTTTTTTATCCTCTCGCTTATGGATTCGATACCATGGTCTATAGCATTTCTTATTATATGGAGCAATGGTTCTTCGAGTTCGTCGATAACGGTCTTATCGAGTTCCGTATCTTCTCCTTCGAATAACAGTTGAATCTCTTTACCCTGCATTTTCGCAAGGTCCCTTACCATCCTTGGAAACTTACTAAAAACATGGCTTACAGGCAGCATTCTGGCCTTCATTATCCCTTCCTGCAGCCCCGATATTGTCTTGCCCATAAGTTCAAGACCGGCATTCAATTCTTTTGAGAGAGACTTATTGTTGACCTCTCCTCTTATCCGTGTCTCTATCTGATTGAGCCTCGTCTTGAAGATCACCAGTTCGCCGACGAGGTTAAGCAGGTCATCAAGTTTCTTAAAATCTACCTTAATGGTATCCGTCTTTGTACCGAGATAGGATAATGGGTCAACCATCTGCCTTTCATGACCGTTATCCGGACATTCCATAAGATGCTGCAGGCCTAATATATTCTCGGTGAGGTCCGGATTTGCAGCAGAATCTTTTTCTATTTCGTGAAGGGCGCCTCTGATAACATTTGCACTATTGAGGAGACCGTCTATTACCCTGTCGAGGCTTATCTCGTTATCGCTTACCTTCTTAAGGAGCTCTTCTACCTGGTGAATGTAAAGCTTCAGAGATTCAAAGCCCATCATCCCTGAATTACCCTTGAATGTATGAAGCGAGCCTAATGTATTTATTATAATGTCTTTGTTTGCGCCGTTCTTTTCCAGTAATAAAAGCGAGGTGTCAATGCGATTCAGATGGCCAGTTGCATCATCCAGGTAATCCTTTATAAGTTCCGTATACTCCATCTCTTTAATTCAAAATGCGAACATTTAGGCACATAATATACATAATTATCATTAGCCCGCCCTGTAAACGCTTTTCTCAATCAATGCCGAGGTTTTTTTCAAGAGTATTTTGTCTACAAGCTCATAAAGCATCTCGGACTTAAATGGTTTTACAATATAACCGCGAGCACCGAGTTTCATCGCCCTGATGGTATCTTCTTCTTTGTCTTCAGTGCTTATCACTATTATAGGAACCGGTTTATGATAACCGTTCTTTTTAAGTTTTTCCATAAATTGTACGCCGTTCATTATAGGCATATTTATGTCAAGAAGAATAAGATCGATACCATCTTCTTTCGTCAGAAGCTCAAGGGCTTCAAGCCCATTCATCGCATCCACGATTGTGCAGCCCTTGTATCTCATTAGAACCAGCCTGTACATCTGATGTATTAATTTCGAATCATCAACGACCAATACCTTACTTAATGTAGCCATTTCTCCCTCCTTATTTATTAACAGCAACAGGGATACCGCAATCTTCAATTTTTCTGGTAAGTTCATCCATATCTATAGGCTTTTCATAATAATGATATGCGCCTCTTCTGTATGCAGAATCCTTCATCTCATCAGAGCCATAGGCGGTCATTATGATTACCTTTGTTTCGGGACTTATGCGTTTGATATAACTGAGGAGTTCAAGCCCTTCTATCCCCTCTATTCCACTTAACCGTATGTCTGCGATAACAAGGTCGAACTTGTATCTGTCCATCGCCTCTTCTGCCTCTTCCATTCTACTGCTTGTTATAACCAATGTGCTTTCGCTGCTCAGGAGATGTGATAGAGCCATAAGTATTGCCGGCTCATCATCTACAATTAAAATTCTTTTCACTGTTACCTCCAAAAAAGTTGTTATAACCGGATAGATGCAAAAGAAGTGCCAAGTTATAAGTGATACATGATACAAGATACAAGATACACGATGCAGGATACACGATAAAATCATGAATCGTGCATCATGAATCGTGTATCAGGAATCGT
>JACQXD010000133.1 GCA_016208875.1 Nitrospirota bacterium | reverse complement strand
GTATAGAGTGGTGCGATTTTGGGATAACGAGGTATTCGATAACATTGAGGGCGTTTTGGAAACTATCCAGGCAACCCTTCTTACCCCTCACCCTAACCCTCTCCCCCAAGGGGCGAGGGAAGAAAACTTTTGACAATACGCAAAGGGAAGTTAGGAGGGATTTTATAATCAATGTCTTCATACTTATGACCGTATTATTAACAGTATCGGGAGGAAAATTATGGTGAGTCTTTTTCTGTATATAGGGTTACTTGCATTGATAGCAGGGGTGTTTTTGCTGTTTGCACCCTCAATTCTGAGAAAGGCGAATGAAATATCGTCAAAAATTATCACAAAGGTTGACACATTAACATTCGCCTATAGGGTAGGAGTTGGGGTGTCGTTTTTTATAGCATCTGCATTTATGTTTTTCATGGCATATTATTTTTCAATGAAATATAGATAAGGGAACAGGGAAAGGTTCTTAACAATTAGAAACTGTAATGTCCAACGAAGATAGAAGACATTTTAAACGTTACAGAAAACGCTCGGAGTTCAGCCTTCTGATCAAAGGTAAGCCCTTCAAGGCTGAAACCCTCGACTATTCTCTTACGGGTATCGGCGTGATAGTCGAGGACAGCCCGCCTATCAAGAACGGAGATACCGTTGGTCTTGATATACCCGCTCCTCCCATAAAGACCGAAGGGAAGATCGTCTGGGCAAGGAGAATAAGGTCAGGGCTAAAGATAGGTATCAGTAGTGAGGGAGATTTAACTGGTAATCTGGAGGATTATCCTCTCGCAGATACGCTCACGGGCCTTCAGAGAACCAACAAGACAGGCATACTCGAAGTCATAGGTCCACTGTGCAAGAGGATTTATATCAAGAACGGCGACATGATCTTTGCTGCCTCGAATCGGGATGAAGACAGGCTCGGAGACATATTGCTTAAAGAGAAGAAGATCACAAAAGATCAGTATGATCAGTCTGTCGAGGAGATGAAAAGGACAAAACAGAGGCAGGGGACCGTACTCGTTAGACTGGGTTATCTTAAGCCTCAGGAACTCATTATGGCTGTAACCCATCAGATCGAGGAGATAATCGAAAGCCTTTTCAGCCTGAGGCACGGGAGTTTTGAATTCAAAGAAGGGCATTTGCCTACGGATGAGATAATCACGTTAAAGTTGAGTGCTGCCAACCTTATCTACAGAGGTGTAAAGCGGATCAACGTTCTTAATGATATAATCGGTAACCTGCCTCCTATGGACACCGTCCTTTGCTATTCGCCCGACCCTCTAAAACTCTTCCAGAACATAAGGCTTGATATGGACGGCAAGAAAATACTCTCTTGCATTGACGGTAAGACTGCAATAAATTATATTGCCTTTGCGTCCAACCTCGATCGGCTTAGTGCATTGAAGACAATATATGCACTTTTAAGCACAGGAATAATCGATGCGGTAGGGGAAAGAATAAAGGAAGGTGAGGCGGTGGCTCAAGAGGTAGTTGTCGAGGAGATTATAGAGGAACCCGAGGTAGAGGTTGATACGGAGATTATAAACATGATAGAAGAAATGTACGATAAATACGAAGAACTCGGATACTATGGCGTGCTCGGGCTTAAAAAATTCGCAACAACTGCCGAGATCAAAAGTGCCTATTATGATGCAGCCAAGAGGTTTCATCCGGACAAGCATTTCAATCTTCCTTCTTCGGATATAAAAAGTAAACTTAGTGATATTTTCGCATATATAACAGAGGCGTATACAACGCTCTCCAACCCTGAAAAAAGAAGCGTGTATGAGAGGCAGCTTTCGAGCAGGTCCGGGCCGACACTTTCCAATAAAGAACTTGCCGAGGCAAGATTCGAGGAGGGCAAGATCGAGCTTGCAAGGTATAACACGGCACATGCCCTCGAGCTCTTCGGTCAGGCAGCTTATCTGGATAGTTCCACTGCGAAATATCATTACTTTTATGGGTTGGTACTCGACAAACTCGGCAGGCTCAAAGAGGCGGCAAGGGCAATCCAGAGGGCACTCAAGATCGAGCCTTCAAACCCCGACTACCTTGCAGAGGCAGGACATATCTATATCAAGGTCGGCCTTCCCTCAAGGGCTAAGAGCACCTTTCAGAGTGCCATGAAGATATCGCCGTCTAATAAAAGGGCAAAGGAAGGGATGGCAGAACTTGAGGAAGTGTCGAACGATGGATCGTAGAACAATTGAACAATTACTTAACCCAAATAATGCAATTGAGAAAATGCAGATGTTGTGAAAAAATTTATTTTTCGATACCTTAGTGTACCTCGAACTGATGATTACTACGTATATTTTTATCTATAAAATGATTCAAGATAATTTCAATAAATCATCGAGTTAAAGAAATTTTTGAACAATGTCTGCATTTTTCGGGTTAATAAAACCTAAAACCATTAGTTATGTCTCATAAATATCATTTCTCCTTCGCCGCCTTCGCCGGTATCCCCTTGAAATTTTTAGACATTTGGTGTTTTAATAGGTTAATGGGTGTTCAAATGAATCGTGTAAGGTATGGATAATATAGAAGAAAAAGTTGAAGATGTAGTTGAAGAAAAGGACCTGAATCTTATCGTCGAGATATTCAAGGCAATGACGAAGACCGTTAAGGCATTTACGACCTATCCTCCTAATAATCCGATATATCAAAAATTCTCCGATGAGTTGTTCGAGAAATTCAATTCATTTTTTGAACTTCATGAGGATCTGCCTTTAAAGGTAGAGCAGTTCTCCCTTATCTATAAAGATAAAAAGGTTTTCCAGAGCACTGATAGAAACGATAATATGGCACTTATGCTTTTTATAGACGGCATCAGGGAGGTATGTTTCCATAAAGGACTGACCTTATCCGAGATAATAGATATTATAAATGTGCTGCGTGGAGCATCGAAGGGAGACAATCTCGATGATGATGTGGTGACGCTGTTATGGGAAAAGGATATGGAGCACTTTACCTATTTCGTTCCGGAAACAGTGGGTGAAGAAGATTTAAATATCCCGGCAGATACAGCCGCTCCTACAGGGGAGGGCGGCACGACAATTACCGGGGCTTCATATTCGGATATAAGTATCAGACCCGTTTCGTTGGATTTGAGGATCCCGCCTCCATCTGATGAAGATATTGCTCTGCTTAGAGAAAAATTACATGCGTTGGAGGGAGATAATCTTCTATCCTCCGCACTCGAACTATTCTTCGATATGCTTAAGGCTGAAAAAGAGACAGAGGGATTTGCAGGGATCGCAAAGAATATCGGTATGATAATGGACATTTATATAGAAAGGGATATGCTAAATAAGGTGATAGAACTCCTTAACAGGTTGCAATCATTCACCGGAGCCGATATTATCGCCGAACACAAAAAATCAATCGAGTCTATTATTGATAAGGCAGGCAGTGAAAAGGCATTGCGGGAACTGCTAAAAGGTAAATATGATCCCGAGGTTGTAAGAGGGTATCTCCTGAGTTTAAGCAAGAGTGCCATAAGACCGCTCCTGAATATACTCGGTGACCAGGAAGACAGGAGGGTCAGAAGACTTATATGTAATATGCTTGCTGTTATAGGAAAGCAGGATATAAAGGCCGTGGCAGAGGGATTAAAGGAAAAAAGATGGTATTTAGTCAGAAATACCCTCTTTATACTCGGGATGATGAAAGAGCCGTCTGCCATTAAATATATAGAGGAGAGCGTAAGGCACCCCGAACTCAGGGTAAGGCGGGAGGCGATCAAGATACTTGAAACAGCAGGGACACCCGATGTTAAAAATTCTCTCATTGTATGTTTAAAGGACGCGGACCAGGCTATCAGGATATCTGCTATAAAGGCATTAAGGAGGTTGAAAGGCAGCATTGGCTTTGAGGTTATTAAGGAGATCGTCCTGGGGGAGGACTTTAAGGAAAAACCCTTCAGTGAAAAAAAAGAGTTGCTTGAGACATTGGCAGAGCTAAATAAGAATGAGGCATTCCCGATACTTGCAGGATTTCTCAGGAGGAAGGGGCTTTTCAAGAAGATCAAGAATAAGGAATTGGCAGCGTGTGCTGCCTATGGTCTCGGGATTATCGGTACAGAAGATGCAATGGCACTCATGGAACATGAAAAGGATTCAAAGGATAGTCTTTTAAGGGAGGCATGCAGAAAGGCTCTAAGGATTGCAGGCAAAAAATGAAAAGTTCATGTTGCATAGCAGCACAAAGGAAGATAAAAATCTCCCCTAACCCCTCTTTTCCTAAGAGGGGAATCCCTCCCTTTGGCAAAGGGAGGTTAGGAGGGATTTTAAGATGAAAAGGCTCGATGATGTATTTATAGAAAAGATCATTAAACACGGCAAGGGTGTGATAACCAACTTCTCCATCCTTGTTAAGATAACGGGTATTTATGATTCGATGAATGAGGCTATAATTAATACGACAAACAGACTCATTGCAGAGCTTACCCCGCTTTTAGGAGAAGAGGGCGAGGTTACCCTTAAGATGGCCGAGGATTCATTTTTTATCGAGGATACGAGGATCAAGGCCACGCTTTCCGACCTCGACACCTTTAATTCTCTTATGAAAGAATTAAAAAAGAAGGGGATCGGGGTTATAACGTTCAAATCACCTTTAATGATGGACGATCTTATATATCTCGCTTACGCGCTCAAGGGTGGAGAGGGGGCGTCTCAAGTACAATCCACACTGGAAAGCAAGTTAACAAAGGGTGTTTCTATTGGGGGGCCTGTATTTGCCCGGAAAGAGGACAGCATTGACCTGCGGGATACGAGATTGATTGCAAGAAGGTCTTATACAAGGGTCCTCGCATCTATCACAGAGGCGTATAATGCCCTGAAGACAGGAAAACCCGTAAATATCAAGAAGGCAAAGAGGTCAATACAGTCATTGGTAGATTGTATGCTGAAGGATGAATCTTATGTGCTCGGATTTACAACTTTGAGGGATGTCAATGATTATATTTACAATCACTCCGTGAATGTTGCAATATTCTCTATCGGGATCGGTAAAAGGACAGGCATAACAAAATATCATCTGGGTTTACTCGGTATGTCAGCCCTTCTGCATGATATAGGAACCGTTGAAATACCTCTGACAATACTGAATAAATCATCGGATCTCAGCAAGGGGGAAATGGAGCTTATGAAGAGACATCCTGTAGAAGGTGTGCATGTTCTCCTGAGATCAAAGGGGTTAAATGAAATCTCCATCATATCTATGCTTGTTTCGTATGAGCATCATCTTAACCTTGACTTATCGGGCTACCCCGTTGTCCCGGATAAAAGAGAAGTTAATTTATTCAGCCAGATCATTAGTATCGCAGATGAATATGACGCAATGGTCTCCGGAAAGGTGTACGGTAGAATACCTTATTCTCCCCGGGAGGCATTAAAGATCATATACAACAAAAGCGACAAACAACTTAACCCCGTGCTGACGAAGGTGTTCATAAACATGCTTGAGGGGAACGGTTCAGGCACACAATAATTTTCTTATTTCTCTTTTTGTGATTTCTCTATCTTTGCCCATGTATCCCGAAGTGTGACCGTTCTGTTGAATATAAGTTTCCCTTCGGAAGAATCATGATCTACACAGAAATAACCTATCCTTTCAAACTGGAATCTGTCTCCGGCCTTTGAGCTTGCAAGTCCGGGTTCGATCTTGCAGTTTCTCAGGATTTCAAGAGACTTCGGATTGATATCCGTCTTGAAGTCGCCGCTTTCTTCTCCCGGATTTATCTTTGTAAAGAGATGATTATAAAGCCTTACTTCAGCATTTATCGAATGAAGCGCAGAGACCCAATGGAGTGTTGCCTTTACCTTCCTGCCGTCAGGTGCATCTCCGCCCTTTGTCTCAGGATCATAGGTGCAGCGAAGCTCTATGATCTCACCGCTGCTGTCTTTAACCACATCAATGCATTTTACAAAATAGGCATATCTAAGTCTGACCTCTCTGTCTGGTGCCAGACGGAAAAACTGTTTCGGCGGGTCTTCGCGGAAGTCATCCCTTTCGATATATAGTTCTCGTGAAAATGGGACCTTTCTTGTCCCCATCGAGGTGTTCTCGGGATTGTTTATCGCATCGAGTTCTTCAAATGTATCTTCAGGATAATTCACTATCACAACCTTAAGCGGTCTGATCACTGCCATGACCCTCTGCGCCGTTTTATTCATGTCTTCCCTGATGCAATATTCGAGCAGGGACATATCAACCATACTGTCCCTCTTTGCCACACCAATACGGTCGCAGAAATTTCGGATCGCCTCAGGTGTATATCCACGTCTTCTTAAACCGGATATCGCAGGCATCCTCGGATCGTCCCATCCGGAGACATGTCCTTCCTGTACAAGTTGTATGAGTTTCCGTTTGCTCAAAACCGTATTGCTGAGGTTAAGGCGGGCAAATTCTATCTGCTGCGGGTGATATAGTTTCAATTCATTAAGAAACCAGTCATATAACGGACGGTGGTCTTCGAATTCGAGCGTACATATGGAATGCGTAACACCCTCTATGGAATCCGAGATGCAATGGGCATAATCATACATGGGATAGATGCACCATTTATTACCTGTCCTGTGATGTTCTGCATGAAGTATACGGTATATTACGGGATCACGCATGTTGATGTTACCCGATGCCATATCAATTTTCGCACGCAGTGTGTGAGAACCGTTGGGGAACTCGCCGTTTCTCATGCGTTCGAATAGATCGAGATTTTCTTCGACCGGGCGATTTCTGTACGGGCTGTCTTTGCCGGATTCTATTAACGTGCCTCTGTACTCCCTTATTTCGTCGGGACTCAGATCACAAACGTATGCCTTTCCCATCTTTATCAGTTCAACGGCATACCGGTACATCTGCTCAAAATAATCAGAGGCATAAAACTCCCTGTCCTGCCAGTCGAAGCCGAGCCATTTTACATCCTCCTTAATGGATTTGACGTATTCTATTTCCTCTTTTGTCGGGTTTGTGTCGTCGAATCTCAGATTGCAAAATCCTTTGAATTCCTCTGCTATTCCAAAATTAAGGCAGATGGATTTTGCATGACCTATGTGGAGATAGCCATTAGGTTCCGGAGGGAAGCGTGTGTGCACACGGCTATCATATTTCCTTGCCTTCAGGTCTTCTCTAATTATCTCTCTTATAAAATCGACAGGTTTTGAGGATTCGGTCATTTTCAAATCTCTCCGGTTTATTAAATTTTCAATACCCCACAGTCTCTGCTGTGGGGTGTCCTTATATTCCCCCTTTGGCGGATTTTTGAATAAATAAATTTTCAATAAATCTCCCCTAACCCCTCTTTGCCAAAGAGGGGGTCAGAAGGATTCCCGACAAGCGGGAATGACAAAGTACGATTTATTTTTTTGATACCCCGCCGTCTCTGCGGCGGGGAGCTTCATTAACAAAAAATAGTTTAACACATCTTTATGTTTTTGGTTCTATAAAGTGAATACAAATCGAGTTTCCCAAATGTTATTCTAAATTATGCCTGAATACCTTTACATCCATATTCCGTTCTGCATTCGAAAGTGCGTATACTGCGATTTTCTGTCATTCCCATATGATGAATTATTAGCAAAAAAATATATCGCCGCCCTTTGCAAAGAACTTAGTTTCAAAAAGGCTTATGCCGGATCATTAAAGGCAGTTTATATAGGAGGCGGAACCCCGTCAGTAATTCCGGAAGGGTCGTTCGGTAACCTATTTCAATGTCTGAGAGATAATTATGATCTTTCTCCCTCTGTAGAAATAACGGCAGAGGTAAATACTGGCACTTTAGACGAATCGAAGATAGACACATTTCTTTCGC
>JACQXD010000132.1 GCA_016208875.1 Nitrospirota bacterium | reverse complement strand
ATTGTGGAGTCTCTCGGCGACGCGAGCTACGTCCCTTACGCTTTTGATACCCGACAATATAACTCCGAATTCATCTCCTCCGAACCGTGCTACCGTATCATCATAATTTCCTTCGAACCTTGCCACTGCGTCATAAGGGCGCACATTCTTTTTCAGTCGTGATGCTACCTCTATAAGTAGTTGATCTCCGGCTGCATGGCCAAGGCTGTCATTTATATTTTTGAAGCGGTCGAGGTCCATGAAAAGAACGGCAAATATATAATCCTTCTGCCGGTTAGCACGGGCCATCGAAGCCCTCAGCCGATCTAAAAATGAGGTTCTGTTATGCAGATCGGTCAGCTCATCATAAAAGGCAACATGTTTTAGTGTCTTGACTTTTTCTTCGAGTTCTTCGTTCAACCCGAGGGTTTTCTTCAGGAGTTTTACCCTCTCGTTAACGAGATGACCTATTACGGTCAGTATAAAAGGGGCCAACAGTATTAATGCCCGGAACCTGACGCCCGACTCCTCTAATGATAAAAAATATTGTACGATCCCTATCCCTTCCACGCGTAAAGCGTCGAAGATGTAAAGCCCCAGAATTATCCATGCAAGGAGGATAATATAAGTTGCCAGCCTTGCCAGAAGCTCATGTTCGGTATTTTTATTCATAGTTTATATTACTAAGGAGTGCATAAGTAAGGCATCTTTATTGAAAAATCTCCCCGCTTCCCGTTGCAATACTTCGTGGCAACGGGAGCCCAGCCTCTTTGCAAAAGAGGGGAACACACCCCTTAATCCCCTCTTGATAGAGGGGAATCTTTCCTCCCTTTGGCAAAGGGAGGTTAGGAGGGATTTTATAATAATTAATGTCTTCATACTTATGACCGTATTGGTAAACTATAAGTAATTATATCGCACCTGATTTTTATTGCAACCGGAGGGATGATTTTTCGATGCGTTTCTCATTGTTAATGTTTTTATCCAGCACTGCTCTCAACTTTTTCAGAAGTTCCTGCGGCGGGGTGGGTTTTGAGATAAAATCCAGTCCTTGTTCGCATATCTCTTTCTTGTGAATAAAGTCGGACGGATAACCGCTTGCAAATAACACTTTCACATCGGGTCTTATTTTTCTTATTTCTTCATAAACCTCTCTGCCGTTTTTTTTAGGCATTATTATGTCGAGCAGGAGAAGATGTATTTTATCTTTGTTCTCTTTAAATTTAATTATCGCATCTTCTCCATTTACAGCTTTGATGACGGTATAGCCGAATTCCTCGAGAACGGCCTTTGTAAACTCTCTGACGTCTATATCGTCTTCGGCTAACAATATTGTCTCGGTACCACCAACCGGGGTGATAAATTCCTCCGATTTTTTCTCTTCTACTTCCGATGCGGTCACCGGCAGGTATATTTTAAACGTCGTACCTCTCCCCGATTCGCTGTATACATTGACATAACCGCTGTGCTGTTTGATTATTCTATATGCTATCGAAAGCCCGAGTCCTGTGCCTTTCCCGTCTTTTTTTGTCGTAAAAAAAGGCTTAAATATCTTTTTTCTTATATCTTCATTCATACCGATGCCGTTATCCGTTACCGAAATTAAAGCGTAATCCCCTCTTTTTCCATAACAATGTCGTTTTATAAATTCCGCACCTAATTTAATAGGGCTTGTCTCTATCGTTAAAAAACCTCCCTCCGGCATGGCGTCCCTTGCATTAGTACATAGATTTATCAGAACCTGCTCTATCTGGTTACTATCGGCCATCACCGTTAAATTGTCATTCGCAAGCTTCATGTTAAGCTCGACATTTTCATTTATAACTCTCGACAAAAATTTTTCCGTCTCTCTTATAAGCCCGTTGAGCTCTATCGGTCTCGGATTCTTCACCTTTTTTTTACTGAAGGCAAGGAGGCTTTGCGTTAAATTGGCAGCCTTTTCCGCAGAAGCGAGTATCTGTTCTATGTTATGCCGATACGTACCGTCTTCCCTCATCTTCATCTGCAAGAGGTGTCCATAACCCATTATTGCCGTGAGTACATTGTTGAAGTCATGGACAACGCAGCTTGTCAATGAGCCGAGTATTTCCAACCTCTGTGTATGCCGGAGTTTCTGTTCCGAATGCCTTCGTCCCGAGATATTCTTAGCATTTTTTTTCTTCATGTCTCGATTACCGGAGAACCCATATACCTGCTCAGTTCTTCGAACTGTTCCTTATATTTTTTATGGAACGGTAAGAGTCTCTGATACGTTTTTACCTTATCTGTTTTTTTTACCTCTTTTATCCGGATGTCTTCATCGAGCACAGGAATAATATTGTGATAAGCTCCGATGAATATAATCCCTGTTTCTCCCTGTTTTAGGGTTTCGTTAATTCTATCGGCTATGAATCTATCTCTTTTCTTAAGCAGATGATTTTTTGATAATTTGTACTTTAAATAGGCTGCCGCTTTCCCTATCCCTGTTTCCGCTTCAATCAACTTCACAAGGGAGTCCCGTTCCATCTTAAGCAGTGCCGGATCTTCGGTCTTTACCAATATTGCACCTTTCCGGATAAGCATAGAAATAATCTCATAATTTTTACTGCCGTTCTTCACTCCTTCCTCAACTATTTTTTGACCTACATCTCCGTTTGCAGGCAGCCCATCCTGATATAGCTTAAAGCCCCGAGCCTCCAGCACATTAAAATAGCTTGCTAACGAATCCCAGAAGTTTTCCACTACCTGCATGTGTTTTTTCCAAACCTCCTCCCCTATAACCATAATACCCCTCTCACCTACTGCAGGAGCAAGGGTTCCGAGGTCGGCAGCCATATGGATAATGGGTACATAAAGGAGCGTTCTCATTCCAATATTCCGAAAAATGCATTTAGGAAAGTGCAGATGTCGAGAAAAAATTTATTTTTCGATACCTTAGTGTCCCTTAAACTGATGTTATTACAAATATTTTTATTCATATAACAATTCAAAAAAAAATAAAAAAATTATCGAGTGAGCCTCTTGCAAAATTGAATAAATAAATTTTCAATAAAGCTCCCCTAACCCCTCTTTGCCAAAGAGGGGATCAGAAGGATTCCCGACAAGCGGGAATGACAAAGTACGATTTATTTTTTTGATACCCCGCCGTCTCTGCGGCGGGGAGGTTCATTATTTTGCCTTTATCTTTTCCTCTAAGAAAGCTAATCTCTCACTCAAGGATTTATTTTCTTTCTCTATCGCATCTGTCTTTACGGAGAGATAAGGGTCGCTCTGCCACCAATTAATCCCCATCTCCATGGCCTTATCGACAGAGGCAACCAGAAGCCTTATCTTAATGTTGAGGAGCTCGACGTCGGCAAGATTTATCTTGATATCACCCGCAATAACGATACCCTTATCCAATACCCTCTCTAATATATCCGCTAAATTAGTTGCCTGTACCGCATGTACCATACGCTGTTCAGCCATGATGTTCTCTCCTTATTTTATTCTTTCCGTCGTCACATCAAATCTCCTAAGGGACCTAAGTTTAAGTTAAGGTCTTCGTCTTTAAGGTCGAATATTCTTTTTAATTCCTCCATCTTATTCTCTAATTTCATAAATGTATCGCCGAGCCTTTCTACCTCGTCGTCCCGAAGATCACTGCTGTCCATTCTTCTTATGGCCTGTTTCTCCATAAGTCTCCTGAGCATGTCTATAAGGGCTAATACCAACTTTGCCAGCCCCTGCTCGACTTTTTCCGGATTCGCATCAAGTCTCGGAAGGACTGCCTTTATCTCTTCGGGCTGCTCCGGGAATCCCCCCTCACCCTCGCCCTCTCCCACGAGGGGAGAGGAAAATAAATCCCCTCTATTAAGAGGGGTGCAGGGGTGTGTTCCCCTCCCTCGATGGGAGGGGATAGAGGGGACTTTTTTTGTTCCCCTCCCTCGATGGGAGGGGATAGAGGGGAGGGTGACATCTTCATTCTCATCTTCACCCGTTCCCACATTCCCTCGATCATATTCATACCTTTTATATCCGCAACGCATCTTTTCGGCTGTCCCGACAGAGGCAAGCAGCACCCTGATTCCCACAAAGATCAAATCCACATCGGCAACCGAAATTGTTAAATCCCCGTTTAAGATAACCCCTTTGTTCAGTACCCTGTCCATGGTTTCAACCAGAGTTATGTTCCTGGATTCAATAACAGCATCGTTCATTTTGCCTTACTCATTTGACTCTTTTTCATTGCCTATGGAACAGAAATTATAGGGCGGCCAGGGTCCCGTGCAGTCAAAACCAAACCCTGCGCCCTTATACTTTTCTTTTAGGAAATCAACACTCTTCATAAAAGCGTCGAGTTTAGAGCCGGGTAACAGGAATACGGCATTCAGGATCATTCTGTCTTCCCTGCCGGTTACTTCTTTCGGTAATAGTCCGATCGGCCGGGCATTGCTGCTCTGTTTTCGTAAAGCCTCATGAATCTCCATACGGCAGCCGGTAATCTCCTTTCTTAAAATATCATCCATTATCTCCTCTTTCTTTTTATTCAAAAAATAAGCCTTTCCAATCCCGGAGGATCTGATCTTGTTTTCCATTTTCACAATATGCTCATTTTCCCCGACAACGGCAGTCTTGAATCTCTCCACATCACAATAAACCTTGACGCCCCATTCCCTGTGACCTTCCAATCCGGTAAGGATATCCATAAATTTATCCAGACGATCTTCGATCATTGCCTTCAGGCTGTTCTCCGTTTCAAAGATAGTGGCAAATTTAAAGGGTATTACCGTAGATTGTTCCATCACCCCTTCTATCACCCTTTCATGTTTCCTCACCCTTGCTTCGAGCCACGTCATATCATTCAAATTTATTCTCATTGCATCTTCGTTAAATTCCTCAGACGATACTCTGCTTACCACGGCATAAAGACCTCCGCAAAAGACGGTATAGATATCGTCGCCCGCTTCCGCCGGTTTAATCTCAGGCATTCCGCCGGTAATGCAATATATGTAAATTAACCGCTCCATCTCGTTAAACTTATAGCGATTCCAACTGTGCCTGTTCTTTTCGCCCGTAAGATAATATCTCCAGATCGCCGTCCAGTCTGACGGTATAGATATTCCTGTCCAGCACTCTTGTCGGAAGCCCGAGGGACTTGATGAAAGAACTTTCCTCGTAGACCTCGACCTCTGTTTCCCAACCCCCGTTTTCCTTCAGTGTCCTGATTACCTTTATCTTGCCCTCCTCGATATGCAGTACCTTACTTAAAAATTCGCTGACTGTTTTGCCGGCCTCTTCTATCCTTGCCATCTTTATCCCTCCATTTGACCTTCGTTCATTTTCATACTCTCGTTTAATCTCTGCATCAGTTCTTTTTCCTGCCGGTAATATTCATCTTCGCCGATCTCGTCCAGTTCATAGCGAAGCTGCAATTCCATAAGCCTTTCCCTGATATAGCCCTCGTCCGATAATTCCTGTTCAGCCATCTCGTGTATCTTCTTGAGGACTCCGAAAAATCCCTTTACCGGCAGCAGCAATATGTCATCTATTAAAAGCATTGCAGCAATCTTCTTATCCTGCTTTTTAAACTTTCCACTTTCACCTTTCAGTGTCAACGCATTAATTCCTGATCCCCCTCTCCCTTCCCTCCCCCTCAAGGGGGGAGGGTTAGGGTGGGGGTAATGTATTTTTTAATAATCTCCCGTATTTATCGAGATGCTGACGAAATTAAACGGCGGCAGCGTCCCGACGTATTTGAATTTCATCTTGCCGTTGTATTTATCCGAAAGCTCATTTACCTTTAGATCAAATACCACTTCTTTGGATTTGTTAATAAGAAAAGCGGCATTCAGGATCATCCTTTCTCCGTAGGGGTTATTTATTTTTATATCGTCACATAAGGGTGTTAATATTCCCATGATGTTCTCTCTGTATCTCTCCTTTTCTTTTTCGACCGCTGCCTCAACGAGCCTGCCTATCTCCATACGTTCATGGTATGTCCTTTCCGCAGGCTCGCGGGCTATCCTTTCCTTGCGCATCCTGATCTCGGAATAATTAGTCAGGATATCGTTATAAATCGTATCTTCCCTGAAAACGATCTTGAGCCCGAGTTCCTTTTTGTCGGAGATATCGCTCAGAAGTTGTTTGAACCTGTCGTATTCTCTTGCCAGTATTCTTTTTACATGGCCTTCATCTCCGGCAATAGTGCCGAATCTCACAGGTAAGACAGGATGATATTTCATCACCTCCTCGATAACCTTTTCATGGGCAAGCATATTCTCGCGATTTACAACAAGCTTGGTCTCAGGATGATTGCTTACGACCATACCCATATCCTCATAGCCGGTGGTTGAGACCTCATCGCCTCTCCCGCCGATACCGATGGGGCCGAAATTCCGTTCATGGCCTGTACCGATAATACAGTAAATATATTTACCCTCTTTTCCCATAATTTATTCCCGCACCTTTATGATAACGGCATTTTGACCGGCTTCCTTTTCATCGGGTAAACGACCATTTCCATCGCAGTACTCGCAGAGTATCTTGTATGCCCTGAATATCTCGTTGAATTGCCTCTCTGCATCATGAGAGTCTATATTATTGTCCGGGTGATATATCCTGGCTCTATTTCTATAAGCCTTTATGATTTCTTCCTTTGTTTCAACGCCGTCGATCTCCAATTTTTCTTTTGCCCACTCGATGTCGTTAAAGGGCAGTTTTTCAACCTCAGCCGTATAAAAACTATAAGGAGGCAATGGTCCGACACATCGGAAGTCTACAGTCCCGGCGTATAGCTTATTCAGCTCGTATAGTTCTATCTCCAACTCATTATTTCTCTCTTTATCTATCAGCAAGGCTGCATTAAAGATCATCCTGTCGTCCATCAGGTCATGTGCCTTTAGAGCTGTGCTCACCTTCGCTAACGCACCGTTTATTTCAGAAGAAATCCTTTCTTTTTTTGTGTCTAAGATGGTCTTAATACGACTGCCTATTTTAATCTGGTCCCCCACGGATACGCCTTCGGGTCTGGACATCATTCTTTCTTTTAGGTCTTTTATCTCCTGTAATTCGCCGATCTCTTTAACCATTGAATTTAAATCGTTCCATGTTGCCACCAGATCGATCTCGATCTTATTCCCGATCTTTTGCAATATATCCTTAAACTTTTTATATCCCCTGGATAAAATTTCCTTTACCTCTGCCGTATCGAATGCATAAGTGCCTAATCGCATAGGGATAATAGTGTAATGATCCATAACCTTTTCGATCACCTGTTGATGGGTGAGAAGATACCTTGCAACCCGATCCTTGGGAAGCCGGGTATATTCTACAAGTGATGAAGTACTTACCACTGCAGAGATATCCCGATAGGGAATCGCGTGAACCCTTTCGCCTAGCGTAAATCCGCAGCAGTCCAGGCATTCTTCTCTGTCGGCCCCTATGACCCCGAAGATATACTTAACTTCCATACAGCCTCCTTTGCAGGTCTGAAATATTGTCAAAAGTTTTCTTCCCTCGCCCCTTGGGGGAGAGGGTTAGGGTGAGGGGTAAGAAGGGTTGCCTGGATAGTTTCCAAAAAAATCGCTCAGTATCTGTGGAGTTCTTCCTGAGTCTTCTTGCTATGCCACTCATACTTTCACCCCCACCCTTGCCCTCCCCCCTCAAGGGGGAGGGTTTCCCTTATATCTCCATATGTTACAGATGTCTTTTTCATAAAACTTTTAACATTACCAGGTCTGAAATCCATTGCTACTCCTGTCTTTGTTCTTTGAGCAGTTTAACAGCCGTATCGAAATGTCTTTTTGAGATCAGGATATCCGGCTTTTGTATTCCTTCCTCTGTGCCCTGACCCAAAAATTCCCTTATTGCAGACATTGATGCCTTTCTGCATATAAATTCGATATCGGAACCTACCTTCCCTTCTGTCTCTTTAGCCAATTCTTGCAGGTCAACATCATCGGCCAGCGGTTTATTTTTCGTATGTATCCTGAATATTTCTTCCCTCGTAGCCTGATCCGGCTTAGGTAGTTCGAGCAAGAGATCGAATCTGCCGCTGCGCAGGATAGCAGGGTCTATTAAATCCAATCTGTTGGTCGCTGCCAAAACTACGACTCCTTTAAGTTCTTCAACCCCGTCCATCTCGGTAAGAAACTGACTTATGACCCGCTCGATCACCTGTGAGTCTCCTGCCGTGCCTCTCATGGGAACCAGACTGTCTATCTCGTCAAAAAATAATATTGTCGGAGACGCCTGCTTTGCCTTTTTAAAGACCTCTCTGATGCCTTTTTCGCTCTCTCCTACAAACTTTGATATCAGGCTCGGACCTTTAACCGAGATGAAATTTACGCCTGTCTGGCTTGCTACGGCCTTGGCTAATAAAGTTTTTCCGGTACCCGGGGACCCGTATAACAAAATCCCTTTAGGCGGCCGGGCATCCGCTTTTTTGAAAAGTTCGGGATATTTAAGAGGCCATTCGATTGCCTCTATCAGGTCTCTTTTTATACTCTCTAATCCGCCTACATCGTCCCATTCGACGTCAGGCACTTCCACAAAAAACTCCCGAATAGCAGATGGTTCGACCTCTTTCAACGCCTCAAGGAAATTATCCATTGTCACATGAAGTTCCATAAGTGTTTCATAAGGGATATCTGCCAGTTCAAAATCAATGCCGGGAAGAATCTTTCTTAAGGCCGCCATTGCTGCCTCTCTGGCCAATGCCTCCACGTCGGCACCGACAAAGCCGTGGGTGATTTCGGCAAGTCTTTCTAAATCCACATTTTCTGCCAGAGGCATGCCTCTCGTGTGGATATAGAGTATCTCCAGCCTTCCGTTTTTATCCGGAATAGGTACGGAGATCTCTCTGTCAAACCTTCCGGGCCGCCTCACAGCAGGGTCTATTACATTAGGTATGTTGGTTGCTGCTATTACTATGATCTGGCCCCTTGATTCCAATCCGTCCATAAGGGCTAAAAGCTGTGCCACAACCCTGCGTTCAACCTGCTTCTCCCCGCCCATCTCTTCTCTTTTGGGAGCAATAGCATCTATCTCATCAATAAAGATTATGGCCGGGGCATGTTTCTGTGCATCCTCGAATACACCCCGCAACCGGGCCTCGCTCTCTCCGTAGAACTTACCCATTATTTCGGGTCCCGAGATATGGTTAAAATATGCCTCTGTCTCATTGGCTACGGCCCTGGCGATCAGTGTCTTGCCTGTCCCGGGAGGGCCGTATAAGAATACGCCTTTGGGTGCGCCAATCCCTAATCTCTCAAAGATCTGGGGGTACTTCAAAGGTAGTTCTATCATCTCCCTTATTCTTTGTATCTGGGTGTGGAGTCCACCGATGTCCTCATATGATATACGCGTCTCTTTTACGTCCTTTGTCCCCTTGTCTTTTATCTTGATAAGGGTATTGGGTTCGATCAGTACAATTCCATCCGGGGCTGTATCGATTACCTTGAAATCGCAGGCCCTCGCCCCAAAGAGACTGGCCCTGATCCTATCTCCTGAGATCAGAGGAAGCCCTCCGATCAATGAGCCGATATACTTAATATCTCTATCTTTATTCGTAAGACCGGACACGCTCAGAGGTGCTAATGTAATCTTACTTGCCGGCTTAGCCTTTACTTTCCGAATTTTTATTTTTTCATCTATCCCTACCTGTGCATTCTCCCTTGTAATACCGTCTATCTGGATAATATTCTTGCCCCTGTCCTCCGCATAGCAAGGCATCACCTTAACCGGCGTAGATCTTTTCCCGGTTATCTCGATAATTTCACCAACCTCTGCCTCGATCTTCTTCATATCCTCGGGGTCTATTCTGGCTATTGCCCTGCCTACGTCTTTAGGCAGCGACTCTTTTGCTTTTAATGTCATATAGAACCTTCCTTTTCTAACACACCCCCGCCCCCTCTTAATAGAGGGGAGTTCTAAGGTTTCCCCTCTATTAAGAGGGGATTAAGGGGTGTGTATTTTCATTCTCCCTTGTGCCGACTTGTCGGCATGACTTTTTTATGTCATTCTTAATTAACCCATCGATCATCCTCAACAGTTTCTCCCTGTCGGATAGATTCATTCCTGCTAAGCCTGCACAGATAGTAAAGCCGTTTCCTCTAAAAAATTTTACACAGTCCTCCCTGAGACTTTCATGCCATAAATCCTCTATAGACTGTAATATGATTGCTTCGGCAAGTGCCCCGGTCTTCATTATATCTCCTGTTGAGTAACTCCCCCTCGCTCCCTCTTATGGTTCGACAGGCTTACCATGACATTTGTCATCCTGAGCCTGTCGAAGGAGAAAGGGGGTTAATTTAAAAATATATCTACTCCGATACTATTCAATGAATCTATCCCCTTCACTTCGTGAGGTTGAAGGAAAACAACCGTTATTTTTAAATCACTAAACCTGGTCATTATCTCTCCGATATATCTATCCTGATTTTCCCTCCTTGCCCGGCAAAATGGGCAGTGAACCTGTTCCGGAATAACATTATTGATTATCATCTGTCTAACCTTCACATTGTACCGGTTCAAACTCTTTATCATCCTTTCCGTTTCTTTGATTGCCATATCCTCCGGAATTGTGACGACTATGAATTCACACCTGTTTTTATCTTTCAGCAGCCCCTCGATTTTTTTTACCGTTTTTTTCATGTTCATAAGAAAATCATCGGCGCTGTCGGATTTATATTCTCCTGCAAAGCTCGTAACCATATATCTGTATTTCCATCTCATCTTTGCCAGTACCTTTATCCAGTCGTCTAAGAGTTCGGGTAATGTTAACAGCCTCAGGGCATGGCCCGTAGGCGCCGTATCTACTATATATTTGTCGAATCCCCCTTCTTCGATTAAATCTATAATCGTCTTAAATCCCATAACCTCGTCTATCCCGGGTATAGGCAGTGCAAGTATCGAATCTATATCCTCCTTATCCAGATAAGTGCTTGTATCAAAGAGTCTTCTCAACTCGGTTTGATATTCCATTTTGAAATCCGATAACTCCTTTTCCGCACTGATCTCCATAGCACTCAATCCATCTACTCCTTTGATCTGTTTTATCTCGTTTCCTATTTCACTGCCCAGGCTATCCGCTAACGAATGCGCCGGGTCGGTGGAAATAAGCAGCGTATTCTTCCCGTTTTTTGCAGAATAAATACCTGCACATGAGGCGCAGGTAGTCTTTCCAACGCCGCCTTTCCCGCCGAATAAAATCAACTTCAATGATGGTTCCAATATCCCGGTTATCGGCATTCACTTTTTAACCCTTATTTCCAGAATACCGTTCTTGTAGGAATGAGAAAGCGTTTCTTTTTTAACCTGAGCCGGCAGGAGGACTTCCTTATGATATTTCCTGTTTTTTCCCACCGCTATGATTTCCAGTATATCTCCTCTTAAATCCAGGGTTACGCCTTCTCCGTTAATCCCGGGTATCTCGGATATGATTAAAATTTCATCTTTTTCATCGAAGACGTCCGTTAAGGGTTCTCTTTCTTCTTCTACTACGGGGCCTTCGGGCGTTTTTTTAATATTGCCGAATGTCTCCACAACCGGCTTCCCTCCGACCGCTGTTTTGATCGAAAAACCATATACGCCTTTCATGCTCAAGGGGGAGGGTTTCCCTTATATCTCCATATGTTACAGATGTCTTTTTCATAGAACTTTTGACATTACCTATTAAGGGTCTCATAATTGAATGCACATTTGATCGGAAAATCTCCCCTCGCCCCTCTTTCCCAAAGAGGGGTAAATTCCTCCCTTTGGCAAAGGGAGGTTAGGAGGGATTTTCTGATAGTTATTATGAATCCTACTATGAGACTGTTTATACATCTATACAAGAAAATTAATAAGGACGTCTTAGCCTTCAACCTTATTTCTCCTCTTTTGAGGCAACCATTATCCCGGCTTCCTTTTTACCTTTTGGGATGAGTTTTATATTCGAACCTTTTATGTAAAAAGGTGTTCCCTCTTTGACACCTGTTATGATCTCCGAATTAACCCTTGAAACGGCAACTGCATCTGCCTGTTTATAAATATAGCCTATGACTTTAATAAAAACTAAGCACATAAAAAAGAGAATAATTAAAGCCTGCCAAAGTCTGAGTTTTATCATCTTGACTAATCCTATCTGTCATTCCCGCTTGTCGGGAATCTTTCTTACGATTCCGAACAAGTCGGAAGGACTCCAGACAAGCTGGAGTGACAACCTGTTCTGTATACGTTGCACTTGTATCAATACGCTATTGACACTGTCTTCAAAGGCCTTGCAGGAATATTCCTGTGCGTTCCGAGTTTCTGTTCCCTGTCTGTTTCCTGTTGTAATTTTTCGATCCGCTTATTAATGCTGTTTAGTTGTCTGTTCGCCGAACCTCTCCTCTTATCAATAGCGACGATCTCTTTGTCCAATCTATCCCTTTCTCTCCTCAGCATATATAATTCCAGATAGCCCGACCTCTGGACCTTCGGGATAGACCGCACGCCTACGGAATGTATACTTTTTATATCCCTGTTGCTTAATACCTGCATTATCCCTCTCATTTAACAACCCTCCCTGACAAAAATAAGGCAATAAATTAATCGCACCCTTCTACTAAGGAGTTCATCAGTAAGGCATCATTATTGAAAAATCTCCCCGCTTCCCGTTGCAATACTTCGTGGCAACGGGATCCCAGCCTCTTTGCTAAAGAGGGGAACACACCCCTTAATCCCCTCTTGATAGAGGGGAATCTTTCCTCCCTTTGGCAAAGGGAGGTTAGGAGGGATTTTATAATTAATGTCTTCATACTTATGACCTCATTAGTAACTTTCGTTAACCTAACAATACCTTTCAACCAGTTCTTTTACGATCTCCTTTACCCTATTCTGATTTTTCTTTGATCCGACCCTGCTTGTCTCGGAAGCCAATATGTCCTGACACACCTGTATAAAGGCGATATTCGCACTTGCAGGGGCGAGTTTTCTAATCTTAAGTGTCCTGGCAATCATAATGCAGCCGCGGACGGTTGGAGCGAATTCGCATTTCCCGGATTCCCTTACCCCTCTCACGATGTTAACTATCGTTTCTACGTGATGCCTTGATAAGTTGGACTTTGCCTGAGTTACGGCAACCTCGGTTTCATAGTCAAAGTGATCCACGTCTATAGTTACCATCCTGTCTCTAAGGGCGTCCTGGCTCTTGTGCACGCCGGCATACTCTTCGGGATTGCTGGTAAAGATAGCCGTAAAATTCGGATTCACCTTCAGGTATGGTTCTTCCACGCCCCTTCCCACCGGCAGATCAATTATCTTTTCCTGTAAAATGGACAGGAGTATGTTATTGGCTTCCGGTCGCGACCGCGTGAATTCATCGTATATCAGGGTAAATCCGTATTTACAGGCAACGGTCAGGCGGTTATCAACCCAACGTTTTACCATATCTTCTTCAGTCTTTAATACCCTGGAAACAAATCTATCCACAACCTTTCTAAACCTGTAGCCATACTCGCCGCCTATCAGATTAGAGGTAGTGAATTCTTCATCTCCGTGTATCATTACGACCGGCCTTTCTATCCTGCCGGCAATATGCATAGCGAGCGTTGTCTTGCCGCTGCCCGAACCGCCTCTAAAATGGATGGGGAATCCTGCCTTAATATAGGAAATCGCCCTATCGGTAATTCCCTTTATATAGGGGGTCTCTACAAAGTCCGGCAAGGGACTCGGCTCGATTACTGTAGTCATCTCTTCAAGCATTTTTTCACCTCTATCTACCTGCCGATTGCAGGTGATTCATCGGAACTTTTCGCTGAGATATCTACGGACAGTCCGATATTATCCTAAGCCCGACTTGTTATTTTTTTTTCCTGTTTCTTTTCTGCCCCTCATTCTTCTTCATTGACTCTTCTGTTTCCTCGATCGCCTCCTCAACGGGTCTTGCCTTAATGTCCGACAATACCTCCATCTCACCTGCCCTTGCCCTGGCAAGGATCCCGGACATGCCGTGCCATGCCTTAGCTGCTTTTTTCATATCGGATTCGTATTCGGCCAGCAGCTTCTCTACGTTCTCTTGAAGATCGCTTAAAAATCCGGACAGGGATTCCCTCAGTTCTTCGCTCATCAAGGCATGACTATCGGAAAAGTTTTTCAGCAGCCTCTTTGTATAAGACCTTATTTCCTTTGTCTCCGCCTCGAGTCTTTTTCTGAGATCTCCCGCCATTTCGCCGTGACTTTCCTGAAAACCGCCGAGCATGCCGCCTACATTCATTGTCAGGTCTTTCATAAATCCTGCTAAATTTTTTGCCTGCTCGTCACCCATGCCTTTGTGATCTTTGTAGAAAACCTTCAGCCTGGCATTCACGACTTTTGACAGATCGGATTTGAATGCAGCTAAATGCGACGCCTGCTCTTTAGCCATTTTTTTTCTGTCCACGGCAAACTCTTTTAATTCCTTACGTGCATCGCCCAAGGTCTTTCTGGTATCGGCCACCAAACTGTTTATCGCCCCTATTCTCATATCATAGGAAGCAACAAGATTATCCGCGATATTTTTCATGCTGCCTGCTATTGCCATCTTCATATCCTCCTTTTAAGTTATATCTTGCAAGGCGTCTGCCCTGCGGTCTTTTCTCTATGGAAATTATTGAATTTTTTACGCAGCAGTTTGAGATCGTTTATGCCGAGATCTTTCCCCCGCGATAAAAGTTCCCTGAGGTTTTTTATCAGTTCTTGCTGCTCTCTTTGAAAATCCTTCAGCCGGGCAATAACCTTCTTTTTCCCCTCCTCCTGTCCGGTAAGAATATCTTTTATCTGCTCCTGCAATTCCTTTACTCTTTGAACCTCGCCTTTGTGAAAGGACTCTCTTAACTTCGCCAGGTTTTCTCTTAAAGCCTCCGTCACACTCTTCTGTTCTATAAAATAATCGTTCAATAAATTCCTTACCTCTTTTTCCTTTTCGTCCTGTACCGAAAGAATGCCGCGCATCATATTGTCAAAGTCTTTTTTTCGCAGGGACTTATTACGGGCAAGACTTTCACGAAGCTCTGCCTTAATTCTTTCCCGCTCCTGTTTTATATCGGGGAAAGGATACCGCTTTGCGTCATTGAGAGAATCGTTAACCCCTTGAAGGATTTGGCGCGTGGTTTCGGAGATAGCTCCAAGACTCTGCAGCCTCGCCTCGCAAGAAAAAATCACAGCGTCAAACATATGTGTTATATCTTCTTTTAAAGGCATTACTTCCATTGTCCGTCACTTCCTGTCTTTAAGAACTAAAAAAGGAAGGAACTTCCTGGAGGATTATGCTTCCGTCCCGTATATACCGGAACATGAGGATAACCCGACAAGAATCCCTTATACCCGCCGGAATTTTTATTTCTGCCGGGACAAACCATCCTATGCCGCCGTCGCCGTCAGACCTATAGCCTCGGCATATTTCAGGTAAGTCTCTACCGATGCCGCCACAACTCTGGCCTCGATCGCGAGTATCTCGATTCCTACTAAAGAAACCCTTACCCAGGCGTCAATGACTACGCCCTTGTCCAGTATACGGTCAATAACCTCGACCAGACTCGAAGAACCTATGGCTTTTTCAACTGCCATGACAAACACCTCCTTTCATTCACAGATTCCGCTTTTGGAGAGCGGGGACAACAGTCCCCTTTCGTGAGGTAGCGGTAACCTCTCTCAGTGAATATAGAAAAAAGAGCAACAATTATGCCATTCTTATTTTCGATAAAGTGACGTATCAACGATTACCATGTAACGTTATAATCGGCAAGCGAAATTGTTATCACTGCAATTGTTATCGGATTTTTATCGGAATAGAGAAGGGATATAAAATTGTCGAGGAGAATTTACACTCTGTAAAGACAGCCTTACAAGTCGAATATTAATTTTCCGTTCATTAAATTTTCAATACCCCACAGTCTCTGCTGTGGGGTGTCCTTATATTCCCCCTTTGGCAAAGGGGGATGAAGGGGGATTTTTGAATAAATAAATTCTCAATAAATCTCCCCTAACCCCTCTTTGCCAAAGAGGGGAAAACGGTCTGTCACACCCATTGATATATCTCTTGATAACATATCCTATCCCTTATCATACAAGGGGATCAGAAGGATTCCCGACAAGCGAGAATGACAAAGTACGATTTATTTTTTTGATACCCCGCCGTCTCTGCGGCGGGGAGGTTCATTGCCTTTTCTGTTATAAAGCAATTATTATGAACAAAGAACGGAGAAAGGTTATCGGCAATATTTTTGGTGATGCTGCTAAATATACGTTGACAGCCGGTGTTATTGGTACATTTTTATCAGGACAGTATTCTTTGTTATCAAGCAGTATAATCGGTGCATTTTTTGTGATCTTTGCTTTATTGGCATATTTTGTAACACCAAAAGATGGTAATGTCAAAAGTTCTATGAAAAAGACATCTGTAACATATGGAGATATAAGGGAAACCCTCCCCCTTGAGGGGGGA
>JACQXD010000131.1 GCA_016208875.1 Nitrospirota bacterium | reverse complement strand
CAAATTGTGCTTCGATAAAAATTCGTTTATAATATTTCTATCGTAAAAATTTAAGCATTCTTATATTAAGCGAAGGAGGTGCTTTTCATGTTGAAACCGACGGTTGATTGGGATACGTGTGTAGGTTGCGGTGCGTGTACGGAGGTGTGTCCCGAGGTCTTTCAGCTTAAAGACGATAAGGCATGGGTTATCGGACTGGATAAATGCAATACGTGCAACTGCCAGGAAGCTGCCGACATATGTCCTGTTCAGGCAATAAGCGTTGCCGATGAATAATAACAAGAGATGGAAATAATTGCCTTTCTCGGGAGCCCGAGAAAGGACGGCAATACCGAGATACTTCTGGGAGAAGTAATAAAGGGAATTGGAGATTCCGGCTTTGGGGTGCGCATTTATAACCTGAATCAAATGGACATCTCGCCCTGCCAGAACTGCGGCGGATGCGAAGATACAGGGACGTGTATCATTGAAGACGATATGGTTCAAGTATACGGTGCTATAAAGACTGCCGATAGGGTTATCCTCGCATCTCCTATCTATTTTTCGGGATTGAGTGCACAGGTGAAGATCATGATAGACCGATGCCAATCCTTCTGGTGCGAGAAGTATCTGCTGAAAAGGCCTATTTCTGAGGGCCCATATGGGAGAAAAGGACTTTTGCTTCTCGTAGCCGGAATGAAAAATGATGAAGGCACACACTGTGGAGAGGCAACAGCAAAGTCATTTTTCAGGACAATCAGCATCCCTGAACATAAGACATTAAGTTTTACCGGTGTGGATGCAAAGGGTGAGATACTCCGACATCCGACAGCACTTAAAGAAGCATACGCGGCTGGAAAAGAATTAGTCGGATGACTATTCGTGAGCAGACAGAAGATATCGAAGGAAAGACCCTTCATCCAAAGGCATGTCTTAGTTCACAGAGCAAAGGCAGACAGAGGACTGAGAAGGAAGATGAGGTAAGGACATGCTTTCAGCGCGACAGGGACAGGATAATCCATTCAAAATCATTCCGGAGATTAAAACACAAAACTCAAGTATTTCTTGCACCGAAGGGGGATCATTACAGGACACGTCTTACGCATGTGCTTGAAGTATCACAGATAGCGAGGACTATTACAAGGGCATTGAGATTGAATGAAGATTTAACAGAGGCAATTGCCCTCGGACATGACCTCGGCCACACACCATTCGGCCATGCCGGTGAAGTAATATTGAGGGAGATACATCCAGGAGGATTCGACCATTACAAGCAGAGCCTAAGGGTCGTGGATTTTCTTGAACAGAACGGCAAAGGGTTGAACCTTACCCATGAGGTAAGAAACGGTATTGTTAAGCATTCCAAAGGTAAGGGGATAATTATCCCGGATTCAAAGGCCGAAAGGGCGAAAACACTCGAAGGCCAGGTTGTACGGGTCTCCGATATAATTGCATACCTGAACCATGATATGGACGATGCTCTGAGGGCGGGTGTTATTAAGAGATCCGACATCCCTGAAAAGATCGTCAAAATTTTTGGCGATTCGCATTCAAAAAGAATAGACACAATGGTGAAGGATTTTATATACCGTTCACTCGATACCGATCTTGAAGAGCTCGGGATGAGCGAGGACGTTTCCTCGGCGATGTATAGACTCAGAGATTGTCTTTACGAACACGTCTATGAGAGTGATACCATAAAAAAGGAATTCAGGAAAGCAAAAAAGATTCTCGGAGACTTATACGAATATTATCTTGAACATATAGAAGATGTCTTCACGGATATTCCACCCGAAAAAAAGCTCAACAGGCACCGGATGGTCTGTGATTTCGTTGCAGGCATGACAGACAGGTTTGCACTTATGACCTATGAAAAACTATTCCTGCCGGAGCAATGGACGGTGGTTTAGGGGGAAATCACGATTTCAGAGTGTAGGAGTCTATTCTCCCTTCTCGTTCAACCCGTAGAGCCTTTTGATTGTGGCTATCAATACGTCTTTGTCCTCGGAATCCTCTTTTAAGGCAACCGTCGGCGGATGGATGAGTTTATTGATAATTGCCGCGGCCGTATATTCAATATCTTTCTTCTCTTTCTCTCCGAGACCATGCAGTTTATTGAGAAGCTTATCGACTTCTTCTTTCTTTATCGCATCCGCACGTTCCCTCAACGCAACAATGGTAGGAACCGCATCGAGGGATGACTGCCACCTCTGAAATGTCTCGACCTCTTCTGCGATTATCCCCTCGCCCTTTTCTGCCTCTTTCCGCCGCTCCTGCACATTCGAATCCACAACGCCCTGAAGATCGTCAACATCATAAAGATAGACATTGTCTATATCGTTTATCTCCGGGTCTATATTTCTGGGGACCGAAATGTCTATGATAAAGACAGGCTTATGTCTTCTCTCTTTCATTACCTTCTGCATTTGATCTTTCAGCAGGACATATTTCGATGCGCCGGTGGAGCAGATAACAATGTCTGCATTTACCATTTCGTGTGGAAAATCCTCGAACCTGACTGCCCGGCCGTTGAATTCCTTTGCGAGATTGCAGCCCGTCTCAAAAGTCCTGTTTGCAACGATTACATCCTTGACCCCGTTGTTCATCAAATGCCTTGCCGCAAGCTCGGCCATCTCTCCCGCACCCAAAAGCATAAATGATTTTGTGGAGAGTTCCTCGAATATCTTTTTTGCAAGCTCTACAGCGGCAAAACTTATTGATACCGCATTTTCAGCAATCTTTGTCTCTGTGCGAACGCGTTTTGCAACGGAGATTGCCTTTTTCATCAACCTGTTAAGGAGAACGCCGGTTGTCTTTTTTGTAAGTGCAATATCGAACGCATCCTTCAATTGTCCGAGTATCTGAGGTTCGCCGACTACCATTGAATCGAGACTCGACGCAACCCTGAATATGTGTTTGACTGCGGCGATATTTTCGTGGATATAAAGAGACGTTTCGAGGGAATCCCTGTTAATGCCGTGAAAACCGGAAATGAACTCCTTTATTGACCCGGATGCCTTTTGGGGGTCCCTTACGTTCGTATATATCTCAACCCTATTACAGGTTGATAGGATAACGACCTCCTTTACATCGGGAAGTGCCCTGAGCCGCGTTAACCCTTCTTCGAGTTTAGGGCCGTTAAAGGCAAGTTTTTCTCTGACGTCTACATCGGCCGTCTTATGATTGAGTCCTACAACAAATATATTCATAGAAATACATGAAGACCTTTTTTAAATAATTTTATACCGAAAAACGATATGAGGATTATAAGGAAACCTATTACGGACAATACTGCTGCCCTTCTGCCCCGCCATCCTGCTATGAGCCGTGCATGAAGCACAATGGCGTAAATCAGCCATGTTGCAATCGATAAGACCTCGCGGGGGTCTCCCCTCAGGTATCCTCCCCATGCCTTATCAGCCCAGATCGCACCGGTTATTATCGCTAACGTGAGTAAGGGAAAACCGATGGTTATCAATCTGTAATTTATCTCATCGAGACTCTGAAGGCTTGGAAGTCTCTGGAATAATCCTCCCGGATGCCTGGATTTTACATAGTGTTCCTGAACGAGATACATCATCCCTATGCCGAACGCCATTGCAAAAGCCGCATTGCCGAGGAATGCAAGGATTGCGTGTATGCCGAACCAGTAACTCTGAAGAACAGGGCTTAATGGCCTGATCTCCCTCGGCAGCATCGAAGATGAGAGCATCAGCATAAATATAACAGGCATTATGAACGAGCCGAGGAGACCGATCTTGTATCTGAATTCAAGGAGAAGAAACAGGAGGACGGTACACCACGAAAAAAAGGATGTCGCCTCATGAGGATTCGATATCGGTATGTGTCCGGCAATAACATAGCGATAGATGATACTTATTGTGTGGAGGGCAAAACCGAGTATAACCGATAAAAGCATCATCCTTGCGGTTGTTTTTGTGCCTTTGAAGAGTTCGACGATGCCGATAATCGCTGCCGCAAAATAGAATGTCAGTGCAAGCTCGAAAAAGATAGTAGCGGTCATATTCATCAGAAGCAACCAAGCTGGCAGTTAGTAATCTTAACCTTCAGCCTGTCGGCAGTTTTACCGACGGTTTCATAAGTCACACCGAGGTCTTCCGCAATTGCTCTCGCAATTTCGCACGAAATTTTATTTTTGACTGCCATCTTCTTCACCTCTTCTTCCACCCTGTCTTTCATCTCCATAACCCTTGCATATAACTTATACATTCATCGAGCCATGCCGACGATGTAAGAGCAAACTTTATTTTTTTGGCTCCGCCGGGTAATTTTATAGAAGGCTTCTGTCGGAACAGAATTATATCTGCCATATTAAGAACCCCTATAGCACTCCCTTTCAAGTTCTCGGTTTTCCTCCCGAATATAAATATTACAATATCGGGTTTCAAAAACTCAATCGCACTGTTACCTTCCACGATTATTCCGCCGAGATGAGAAAGCCTGTCTACAGCCAGAGGCAGTACCTCTTTAAGTTCTCCGGGAGGCGATTGGACCCATAGGACATTTTCGGCGCCTGCATCGAGGAGTCTTTTTGTATCTTTATCCTCCTGTGACAATATTTTGTAATCATTGATTATTGACGTGTAGATGGCCGTCTTCGTGTATTTAATTGCACCCCATCCGTTAGTGTCAGAGTGACATAGTGTCATAGTATCAGAGTCTTTGACCCTTTGACCCTTTGACCCTTTGACCCTTTTTGTAAAATGCTTTAACAGTGCCTCTGCTAAGGTCGTCTTACCTACATTACTGTGGCTTCCGCCGATACCAATAATAAAAGGAAGGCTCATATTGTATATTAACGCTTTACACGGTTGAAACAGTCTCTTCCGGTTTTGCAATCTCTTCTTTGTATCCACAGTCCTTATCGTGACACTGAAGTGTTACAGTGCTGTCTTTACCCCTTTTTTCAAAAAGGAAGTCTGCCCCGCACTTAGGACATTTTTGTGTTACCGGTTTATACCACGTGGCAAATTTACATTTCGGATAATTACTGCAGCTCCAGAAAAGTTTCCCCTTTTTTGATCTCCTCTCGACAATATCCCCACCGTCTTCCGGACATTTTATACCTGTTGAAATAGACTTGGTGGTCTTACATTCGGGGTATTTTGAACAGGCAAGGAACTTCCCGAATCTCCCGGCCTTAAATACCATCGGCGAACCGCATTTAGGACACGTTTCCTCGGACGTTACCGGAGTTGTTTGCTGTCCGGGTTCGGATGACTGCTGCTCCAATGGACGTGTATTTTTACAGTCCGGATAACCGGTACATGCCATGAATCTACCATGTCTGCCCCACCTTATAACCATCGGCAGCCCGCATTTTTCGCATTTTGTATCCGTCGGGATATCCTGCGGCTTAACCTTGCCCGGTACTTTTGTCGCTTCTTTAAGGTCCCGGTCGAACGGTTTATAAAAGTCCTTTACAACCTTCACCCATTTCATCTTTCCATCCTCTATGTTGTCAAGCTTATCTTCCATCTTTGCAGTGAACCCTATATCGAGGAGTTCGGGAAACCTTTCTACGAGCAGTCCGTTAACAACTGTGCCGAGTTCTGTCGGACCAAACCGTCCATTGTCTTTGTGTACGTATTTTCTGTCCTGTATTGTGGATAGGATCGTTGCATATGTACTCGGTCTTCCTATCCCATCTTCTTCCAGCGCCTTTACCAATGTTGCCTCGGAATAACGCGGCGGAGGCTGTGTAAAGTGTTGTTTAGGCTGGAGTTCGATAAGGCTGAGCCTCTCTCCCTCTTTTAATGCCGGAAGTATACCCCCTTCTTCGTCCTCAATCTCTTCCTTGCTCTCCGTATATAAGATCATAAAGCCGTTGAAGCGTATCACGGTTCCCGACGCCCTCAGTTCTGTGCCCGCATCCCCGGCTCCTATAATAAATGTCGTCTGCTCAAGCTGTGCAGGAGCGGTCTGGCTTGCAATAAATCGGTTCCATATAAGCGAGTAGAGACTAATCTGGTCCTTCGAAAGATATTGCTTAATATCTTCGGGTCTCCTGTCGTCATACGTGGGTCTTATAGCCTCATGCGCCTCCTGTGCAGACGCCTTGCTCTTGTAAACATGCGGTTTTTCAGGTACGTAATCCCTGCCGTAAGTCTTCTCGATAAACATTCTTGCCCACTCTACTGCCTCCGGTGCAACCCTGAGAGAATCCGTTCTCATATAAGTGATAAGGCCGACTGCTCCTTCCTTACCGATCTCTATACCTTCGTAAAGCTGCTGCGAAACCATCATGGTCTTTTTCGCCGAGAATCCCAGTTCACGGGAGGCAATCTGCTGCAGCGTGCTTGTTATGAAGGGCGGATAAGGCATCCTTTTTTTATGTTTGCGCTCTATTTTTTTGAGTATAAAATCTTTATTCTTTAGATCGGTAACAATCTTATTTGCCGTCTCTTCATTAGGTATTAAAAATCGTGAATCGTGAATCGTGAATCGTGAATCTATTGAATGGAGCTTTGCCCAAAACTTCGGGGATTTAGATCCCTCAAGCAGCGTATTAATAGACCAGTATTCTTCTTTTTTAAATTCGGAGATTTCACGCTCCCTGTCCACTATAAGTCTTACCGCAACCGACTGCACCCTGCCTGCACTTAACCCTCTTCTTACCTTTCTCCATAAAAGCGGACTGAGCCCATAACCCACAAGTCTGTCAAGAATCCTCCTTGCCTGCTGGGCGTCAACCTTATTTATATCAATGCGTTTTGGATTTTTTATAGCCTCTTTTACAGCCCTCTCCGTAATCTCATTGAAGACAATCCTGTAGACCTTATCGGATTTCCCGTTAACCTCATCTGCGATATGCCATGCTATTGCCTCTCCTTCCCTGTCAGGGTCGGTTGCAAGGTAAACCCTATCCGCCTTCTTTGCAAACTGCTTCAATTCTTTTATTATCTTCTCTTTGCCGGGGATAACGATATATTGGGGCTTAAAATTATCCTCGACATCAACTCCAAGTTTTTTCCGGGGAAGGTCTTTTATATGGCCTATGGACGCCTTTACCGTAAAGTCCTTTCCGAGGATCTTATTAATCGTCTTTGATTTTGCCGGTGATTCGACAATAACTACCGAATTCATTTAATCAACAACCTCCTATCACTATATAAATAAATGCAGGATATTGTATCTGAGCGGTTTCTTTTGCCGATAGTCTTACAGAAAATTTAATAATCGAGAGGCAAAAGCCTCGGAGGTCGCTATAGCGACCGAGAATGAGCGAAGATATTATATCCTGCATTAATACATTCATACCAGAAAAAACTTTTTTCCCTCTGCCTGTTTTACAACGCCCTTTAACTCAAGGTTAAGGAGGATACCGAGCACTTTTGATGAAGGCATACCGCTTTCTCTTGAGAGCAGGTCAACATGTTTCGGTTCTGCTGTCATTATATCACAAAATCTTCGTTCTTCATCCGAAAGCCCTTCTTTGGTCTTTTCGCAGGTTCTTATGAAACCCTTCAATACCGGCACAAGTTCTTCTACTATGTCCCCTGCATTCTGAACAATCTTTGCCCCTTTTTTGATTAAATCGTTAGTGCCGGCAGAATTTATGGAGTTGATATTGCCGGGAACCGCAAAGACCTCTTTGCCCTGATCCACTGCACAACTTGCCGTTATCAATGATCCGCTGCCTGCAGCCGCTTCTATAACAAGCACTCCGAGAGATAATCCGCTTATGATCCTGTTCCTCCTCGGAAAATTCTCTTTGTCCGGTTTTGTGCCTAATGGGAACTCACTCATCACATAACCGGAGTTTGCTATCTTTTCTATAAGTCCCTTATTTTCGGCAGGATAAGGTATATCTATTCCCGAACCCAAAACAGCTATGCTTCTTCCGCCTGCTTTAAGTGCAGCAACGTGAGCGAGTGTGTCAATCCCTCGTGCCATTCCACTGATAATAGTAAATCCCATCGAGACAAGTTCGCCTGATAATTTTTCGGCGGCAAACTTTCCGTACGAACTGAATTTCCTTGAACCGACAACCGAGATTGCATATCTATCCTCTTTTTGTATCTTCCCCTTCATGTAAAAAACGATAGGTGCATCATCAATGTTTTTCAGTGTTTCGGGATAGTCTCTGTCATGAAAAGTAACTGTCCTTATGCCTCTGTGTTCAAGCATTTTGATAGAGTTTTCGACCTTCTTCCAGCCTGAGAAATCCCTTAAGTTTTTTGCCTTTTTCGAACCGATTCCCGGTATCCCCGAAAGTTCTTTATACGAAGCCTTAAAGATTGACTCAGGCCTTTTATAAATCGCCAGCAATTTCTTTGCGGTTATCGGCCCGATTTCAGGTACCTCTGTCAGGGCTATCCAATGTATTAGGTCAGTCATAATTTAATTTTTAGCTAAAAAGCAGGACATATTGTTTGAGCGGTTTCTTTTGCCGATAGTCCCACAGGAAAATCTAATAATTGAGAGGCAAAAGCCTCGGAGGTCGAAGACCGAGAATGAGCGAAAATAATATGTCCTGCTTTTCTCTCCTAAAATTTCTATTTCCTCTGTAACTTCAATCGCAACGCATTCAATTTTATAAATCCCTCTGCATCCTTCTGGTTATAAACCTTCTCTGCCTCGAATGTTGCAAGCTCCGGGTTATAAAGAGATTTCGGAGATTTTCTCCCAACAATATGACAATTCCCTTTATAAAGCTTGAGCCTCACCACACCGGTTACATTCTCCTGAATCTCATCTATCATCTTCTGCAGCATTATACGCTCAGGCGAAAACCAGTATCCATAATATATCAGTTCGGCATATTTCTGTATCAACGAATCCCTGAGATGAAGCACCTCCCTATCGAGGGTAAGAGATTCGATTGCCCGATGCGCAATATGAAGTACCGTGCCTCCCGGAGTCTCATAAACACCTCTCGATTTTATTCCAACATATCTGTTTTCGACGATATCAATCCTGCCGATTCCATTCTTACCCGCAATCTCATTTAATCTCCAAAGGAGTTTTGCAGGGGAAAGTCCTTTCCCATTGAGTGCAACGGGATTACCTTCCTCATAACTTATCTCGATATACGTAGCTTTATTTGGTGCCTTTTCAGAAGGAGTTATCATTGTATACATATCCTTAGGAGGTTCTACCCATGGGTCTTCGAGTATGCCGCCTTCATAACTGATATGGAAAAGATTCCTATCCGTACTGTATGGTTTTGCCTTTGTCACAGGCACAGGGATCCCATGCTTTGATGCATATTTAATCAATGACTGCCGTGAATTAAAAGGCCATTCACGCCATGGTGCGATCACCTTAATATTTGGTTTAAGGGCATAGTATGTTAATTCAAATCTGACCTGATCATTCCCTTTTCCTGTGGCTCCATGAGAAACAGCGTCTGCCTTTTCCCTTTTTGCAATATCTATCTGTTTCTTTGCTATCAATGGCCTTGCTATAGATGTGCCTAAAAGATATGTCCCCTCATAAACAGCATTCGCCCTTAGCATGGGGAAAACATAATCTTTTACAAACTCTTCCCTTAAGTCTTCGACATACGCCTCCGATGCACCTGTTTTCAGTGCCTTCTTTTTTACTGCATTAAGGTCTTCTCCCTGACCCAAGTCTGCACAAAATGCTATCACCTCTGCCTTATAAGTCTCCTTAAGCCACTTTATCGCAACAGAGGTATCAAGCCCTCCCGAATATGCAAGAACAATTTTCATAAAACCTCCATGTTTATATTTTTATAAATATAGTTCAGTAACTTTCTTATTTGATTATTTTCCAATCATTCTACCATTTTTTCTTTTGCTATTTTTCCTTGGAAACCAAGATAAACCTCATCCCCCGCCGTTTACACCAATTCTCAGCCGCTTCCCTTTTTCGCAATGTATCGGGATTTTCAAGAAAGTGTCTGCCCTTAATCTCGTGGATTTCTTTCATTCCATCGCTACGTTCAATCAAAAAATCGGGACGATATTTTCTTATATTTCCATTTTCAGTCACATATGGTATTTCAATCCCATGATTCTTTGTCCATTTTGCAACAGTTTTATCTTTTTCAAGAAATCTCATATGTTCAAGTTCCCAACCATAATCATATCGTTCAATAGAGTAAGGGCTTTTCTTAGGACTCTCAAAATCTCCATAGTGCGTATTAACCGGCATCTCTATCCCTCACTATGCCTTCAACAAGTCCAGGCAGACTACTAAAGTTCCTACCAATCTCCGGTAATTTCAAAAGGGCTAATTTCAAATCCTCCTTGGATGCAAAGCCCGCTGATTCTCCCTTGAACATTTTATCCCTGATATGATCCATAAGCACATTATACATATAACCCCTTTCATGAGAACCAATACCTGCCTCATAAAGAAGGGCTATCCCCATATCAAGAACGTTTTGTTTGAGTTTCTCTATAAAATTTCCGTTGTCTTCTTTTCCATTGCTCTCGGATGATGTAACATCCGGTGGCGTATGTATTTCGAGCCTCCGTGTTTCATCAAGTGAAACTCCTTTGATCCCGCTCAGGTTTACCCGTGTAATCTCAACTTCACTTCTGTCATAACTAAATCCGGCTATGATTTCCTTCCAATTAGGATAATCGGTAGTTGTGTCTTCCATAGCCTCAATATCGCTAAAGTCAACATCTTCTTCCCCTTCAGGTTCAGGAACATCAATAAGGTTTTCAGGTCTTATCAGAATCTGAGGTTTTCTTTTTGGCGGCAGATCTTCGTCTCCAAAAAGATCAGCCTGTCCAACATCGCTTCTCACCTTTGCCCTTACCAATTCCCAGAGCCAGTCATGCTTTAACTTTGGATGGTCTATTACAGCACAGATTTCAGGTTCATCCGTTCCCCTTAAGTCCGTTAATGGCTGACCATTTGCTTTTTTGCCGACAACTGTATCTGCTGATTCTTCAGTAACAAGTAATATCTTGCCCCTTAAATCAAAATCTTCTTCAAGAACCTTTACAGCCCTTTCGGCATCCTTTATACAAATGGCTACAACAAAGAGAATTGGTTTGAATTTATTCTCACCAACCGCCTTTGCCCTTCTCCTTTGCTCCTCAAGTCTGTTAAGGGCAACAGCTATCTGCTTTTTCATGGGATCATAATCGGTAACCCATTGTGTAGCGGTCAATCCCCTTTCGATCTTTTCAAATTCTTCGTCCATCTCATCAATAGTTCTTTTTTCTCCTGTATCAGGATTTGAATAGGTCAACTGGACTGATGATATTTCAGGCTGATAGACAACCACTGACTTTATAATCGGCGGAACTTCAGCAAGGGCATCCTGTATATCATATTCAAATATCATTTCCGTATCCGGTGATTGTCCATCCGCCCTGTCAGGCGTTGCAGTTGTATCAAGTCTAAATTTTGCCTTCTCTGAAAGATGGGCAAGGATATTTGTATATTCATCTGCAGGCGTATTATGTGCCTCATCATTAAATATAGCTAAATTGTCTATATAACGCTTTATATAAGTGAGGTTTCTTTGCCCTGTAATATGATGCTGATAAAACTGCTGAACATTACCGAGAATAATTCCTGATTCCAGCATCCCCTGCGGGCCGCTTCTTTCTCCAAGAGTGTGAAGGTCAACAGTATTTATAAGATGCTCTTGGCCTGGTGGAAAGAGTTTAAACTTTCTGAAAACGCTTTTATCCTTGAAGTCGGTCTCAAGCCTGTCTCTCACAATGAGGTTTGGAACCATTATAAGAAAAGATTGAATGTTATGGCAGGAACGGAGCCATGCAATCACCGTTGCAATTATAGCGGTCTTGCCGCCGCCTGTAACGATGTTCAGAAGGAGATTTTTTCTGCCGAGGATTTCATAACTATAAACAGTCCTTAAAAACGCCTCCTCCTGATGTTTCCAGAGGCGGTTTTTTCTGTCCTGCTCCAAGAGATTGGCGATAAAATCCTGAGTAAAGATATTTGTCTCAGGATAACCGCCCTGAATCCAGTCTATATATTCTTTTTCATATTGCCTAAAGGCGTTGAACATTTTTTAATAGTCCTTGTCCAATATCTTGAGTCCAATCATATTAAACCCCACAATATATAGAGACAAACTGTATTCAATCAATTATCCTCTTGACACCTGACAACACAAATGCATACACTTTAAGTATCATGGAACCAAAAATTACAGAGAAAGATCTATTAACAAATTTTGAATCTGTCTCGGAAGAGCTAAAGCAATATTCAGCCGCCGATCCATATCTCAAAGAATATGACAAGGAGTTGAAAGGTCTAAAAGAAAAAGAGCCATTTTTTATTGTGCCTGCATCTTTCATCTATACAATTTCCTCCTGTTAAATACCCATCGGCATTGCCTGAACATCTATCCCGCCATTTCTTGAAAGTAGGTATTTTGCAAGCCTTTTATTTCTCGTATAGTGCTCAATCCTCACATATATTTCCCAAATCATATTCCAGAATTCACCATATCTATCTTCTTTCTTTATATTTAATCCAAATGTTTTAGCCTCATCCGGACTAATTGATCTGCCATGAGTATTTTTGTCGCCTACTTCAAAAAACTTTTTAACAACCTCTGCAATCTCGGCCTCATTTTTATCTTTTAGCATATTCACCTTTAACTGTTCTTTTGCAAGATTTTCCGTTGCATTTCTTGCTCTCACACATTCAATAATCCATGAAGGATCTTGCCTATCTAAAAGGTGTAAAAATGGAGTTGCAGGCTGCTTGGCAGTAATTGCACCACGTGCACTGTTTATTAAATCAATATATGCATCAATAAAAGATTTTGCGGGGCGCATAATTGCAATATCTTTTGACTGGACAAATATCATCTGAGGGTCTATTGGCCCAAGGTTTGATGTATCACTCATCACAATCTCATCAGAGCCCATGGCAATTAATGTCCCTGCACTCATGGCAGCGTTCGGGACTATAACCCTGAATCTTTTAGAATAGCTCCGGCAAACCCTGATGACATCAGCTGCTGCTTCAGGTGAACCGCCTGGCGTATGTAATAATAGATCAAGATTATCATTTTTATCTTTCAGTTCTATAGACCGTAATATGTTCTCTATAAGTTCACTGTCTTGATATGTTATAGCCCCTGCTGGATGTCCGAACAAGGCAGTATAACAAACCAAATTTGTATTGAATTGTTCTTCAAACTTTTTAATGAGCCTCTGATGTACAATTGGTGCATTGGATATTTCATCCATTAAATCAAAAATAAATCCTCGATTAGCCATTTTGCCCTCCAAATATAGAATATTTTTCAAAAAACCAATTGTTAGGCACAACCTTTGGTTCTGAAATTAAGTCGGCTATTTCTTGGTCTGCAAGAGTTCTCATGTTTAATTTGCCTTATCGGTAAACTTGGCCTTCTCTGGAATTTCCATTATAAGTGGTCTTCCAGCTTTAAAGCCTCTACCAACAACCATAGTTTGCAATCTCTTTAGATTAGGAATAGCAGAAATCATCCCAGCACCAACATAATTTTCAAGGAAATCAAAGCCAGTTTTGTCATACGAATTGAAAACAATTATTGAGTTGCACTGGTTCAAGACAGTTTTAGTAACATTAGCCGTTCTTTGAGCAATTACAAGTAACCCGACATTATATTTTCGCCCTTGCAGGGCTATTTGACTAATTTTACTTATTGTTGCTTTGGAATGTTTGTCCTGGACACCCATTGTTTGTGACTCAGGGATAACAGTATGTGCTTCTTCAAGAACAATACAAAAATTCTGGCCTCTATTGCGATGTTGGCGCGCATATGCAAAAATTTGATTCAGGTAAAACTCTGTAATTGCAATGGTCGCAGAGGTATTTGCTATTTCAGATAACTCCAAAATTCCAAGATAATTACCAGAGCCAATGAATTCCTCAACCGGCGATTTGCCAGATTCAGTGGTGAAATAAAAACAAGAATAATTGGGTATTTGGGTACCTTTTGTCTCCATTTAAAGTATACAACTATTTCGTTGTATTGTCAAGAGAGTATTTGAGAGCACTGAAAAAAAGCATTCGTAACGCTAATTTTCGCTAATTAAAAACTAATTACCGCTAATGTCTCGTCGATGAATTAGCGGTGATTAGCTATAAATTAGCGGGAATTAGCGTCAAAAAGGAATTTTTCAGCAACCTCATTGCCTGCAAACTTTACGCGAAGCCATTCTCTCGCTTAGTGCCGCGGGCAAGGCATAGGAGAGGTTCCTTTGCCCATTTCTTCCATTGGCATGCCCTGTTTCTGGCAGATCCATT
>JACQXD010000084.1 GCA_016208875.1 Nitrospirota bacterium | reverse complement strand
ATATAATAACAGGACTCGGCCCCGGCCCGCAGAACAACTCGTGGGTTAAGGTCTTCAGTTCTAACGGCTCCGAGATTTATAGCTTCACGGTATATCCGGAAGATGTAAAATATGGGGTGAAGGTTTCAAAAGGGAATATAGGATACTGAATGGATATAGCGAAAATTAGGAAGAAAATTAAGGAAGAAGCGGAGATCCGTAAAGGCGAAAGGGAGAAGGAAAAAACTCCGGACGAAACCGTCCGGCAGCAAGAAGGTTCATCCGAGATACCCTGTGAACCGGAGTCCTGCGAGGCCGGGGAGAAACCTGTTGTAGAAGAAACAGAGGTCGGTCTCCGCAGGCGGCTCACCGAGGCGAAAACACAGGACACAGAAATCAAAGTCGAGAAATCAGGGGAGAGAACGGATATAGTTCCTGAGAAGACCCCCGGTCCTGAAACCGTCATAAAGACTCCGGAACCTATGGAGACAATCGAAGATGAAGATATAGTCGAGCTTCTGACATTTTGTCTTTCTACCGAAGATTTTGCATTCAGGGTCTCCGATATCGAGGAGATACTCAGATTCCAGCGGATCGCTACAGTTCCGAAAGTTCCTGATTATATTCTCGGTATTACCTCCTTAAGAGGCAAGATAATACCGGTTATAGACCTGAGAAAAAGACTTTCGATTAAAGTCGAGGAAGAAATGGATCTCCTCCGCAAAAAGATTTTGATCCTTAAAGGCTCGAGGGGTCCTATCGGGACCCTGATAGATAAGGTGAAGGGTGTAGTACGTATTTCATTAGCTGAAATTGTTGATCCGCCTGCTCATCTAACGGAGATCGAGTTAATGTTTATCGAGGGAGTCGTCTTATATCACGGTAGATTTATTTCCGTCATACGTATGGAAAAGATATCGGATGTAAATTTTAAATGAAACACTCATGTCTTTATAAGACACAAAGGAGAATAAAAATCTCCCCTAACCCCTCTTTTCCTAAGAGGGGGATTCCTCCCTTTGGCAAAGGGAGGTTAGGAGGGATTTTCAGGTGAAAAAGGCCGTAACTCGTAACGCGTTACGCGTAACGTGTCACGAAATATTGATGGAGGTCTCATGAGAGAAAAACTTGAACTAAAGATAATCGTTACTGTTTTGATCATGCTTCTCATCGGAGTTGTCTTGGCCGGTATTATGACCATGATTATAGAAAAATCCACTTTATATAGCATAACCGAAAAAAATTCAAATACTACGGCAACAATTATAACAAAAAATATAGAGAAGACAATGGTAGAAAACAGACCTGACCTGACAGAATCGCTTATAGATGGTATAAAGGTTACCGAAGGGATCGAGGATGTTAGGGTAATAAATTTTGAGGGCAGGGAGGCATTCAGAAAAGATGCACCTGCAAATGAGTCCGGAGTGATAAAGAAGATAATAGCTACGAATATGCCCGTAACGATAAGAGGTGCGAAAAGGTTCGTTCTCTACAAACCGCTTGAAAATACTCCTTTATGTAAAGGCTGCCATTTACAGGAAGGGGGTATTCTCGGCGCCGTGAAGATAGCCATCTCCATCGATAAAGAATATAACAAGGCAGTTAAATCAATAATAACGGTGATAGTAGCGACCGTTATCGGTTCTTTTGGTTTCAGTCTTATTCTCTGGTTTATTCTTAGAAAAATGGTTTTGTTACCTATAAAGAAGATAGAAACGGCAGCCTTGAAACTCGCCGAGGGTGACCTGTCTTTCAATATAGATATGCGAAGCAGGGATGAGATTGCCAGGCTCAGTGATGCTATAAGAGAATCTATCGGTTCCCTCGGAAGGATACTCCAGAGGATTAAAGAGGTCTCGGGGAGAATTATACATATCACCACGAATATAGAAAAGGATTCAAAAAAGATCGTGGATGGTACTCAGCTTGAAGCAGAGGCGGTAGCCGACATCTCAAGTTCGATCGAAGAGATGAATGCCGCTATCTCGGAGATTACCGAGAGCACGGAAGGACTCGCTGCATCGGCAGAAGAGACGGCGGCATCTATGGACGAGATTGCAACGAGCATAGGCCAGGTAACAAAAAATACCAACGATCTTTTCGGTTCAGTTGATGCAACCTCTTCTTCTATCGAAGAGCTCTCCGCCACTATAAAAGAGGTTGCAGAGAACGCAGATAATCTCTCGGTTGCAACCGATGAGACCCTTTCTGCTATAGAACAGATAACATCTTCCGTAAAAGAGGTCGAACTGAGTGCAAAGGAATCGGCAAAACTATCCGAGAAGGTTATGAACGACGCCTCGACATTCGGTATGTCATCCATAGAAAAGACAATGGACGGGATGAAGAATATTAAATCTTCGGTTGAAAAGACAAACGGATTTATAAAGAAGCTCGGAGGCAGGTCCGAGGAGATAGGGAAGATTCTGAATGTAATAGATGAGATTACCGACCAGACCACACTGCTTGCTTTAAATGCAGCCATACTTGCAGCACAGGCAAGAGAGCACGGTAAAGGATTTTCCGTTGTTGCCGACGAGATCAAGGAACTTGCGGAAAGGACGGCATTCTCAACACAGGAAATAGGTTCTCTTATACAGTCCGTCCAGCAGGAGGTAAAAGGCGCGGTCCATGCGATGGGTGAAGGACTGATGTCCGTAGAAGATGGATTTAAACTCTCGAAAGAGGCGTCCGATGCCTTAAAGAAAATACTCGATAGTTCGAAAAAATCTTCGGAGATGGCATTTTCCATAGAGCGATCTACCGGAGAACAGGCAAGGGCGGTGAGACTCGTTTCCGAGGCTATGGAGCGCATAAAAAATATGACGGGACTGATTGCCAAGGCAACGTCGGAGCAATCGAAAGGCATAACCTTGATTATGGGTGCAACCGAAAAGATGAGGGACGTCTCGCAGCAGGTTAAGACGGCATCCGAGGAGCAGGCAATAAACAGCAAACATATATCGCAGGCCGTCGAAGTGGTTTCTGATAAAAGCCAGCAGATATCAAGGGCAATCTATGAACAGAAGGTAGGATCGAATCAGATATGGAATTCCGTAGAAAAGATTAAGGAGCTTCCAAAAGGTAATCGTGACCTTGCATTTAATGTTAATAATTCATTGAGGGGACTCCTTAAGGATGCGGAGCTGATCGATAAAGAGATAATGAGATTCAAATTTTCCGAAGATAAAAGAAGAGATTTAATAAGATTCGGGGTTGTTCCTCTGGAATCTCCTGCGGAGATGTTCATGAAATTCAGTCCCCTGGCAGATTATCTCACCAAGAAGCTCGGCAGGAAGGTCGAGTTGAAAGTAGCTATCGATTTTGAGGAGGCGGTGAACGATATCGGGAAGAATATAACGCAGGTATGTTACATGACCCCGTCTACGTATATCGAGGCTCACGGCAAATACGATATTGAAGTAATCGCAAAGGCACTGAGGGACGGCAAGCCTTATCAGCATTCCGTTATAGTCACGAGGGCCGATAGAAATATTAATTCGGTAGAGGATATAAAGGGCAAGACATTTGCCTTTGGAGACTTCCACTCTACATCAAGCCATATCGTACCGAGGGCCATGCTTTTAGAGGCGGGGATAGCACTCAAAGACCTCCAGTACTACAATTATCTCGGACATCATGACGATGTTGCAAATGCAGTACTTAACGGCGAGTTCGATGCAGGGGGTATTATGGAGACTACGGCGCATAAATTTAAAGATCAGGGGCTAAAGTTCCTGAAGGTCTCGGAAAATATACCTGAATTTAATATATGTGTCAACAAATCATTGGGCAAAGAGGACTTAAATCTACTGAGGTCGGCACTAACCACACTGAGCGATTCAACTACGGAAGGCAGCCGTATACTAAAGTCTATAGCCAAGGCTTATAACGGTTTCGTCGAAGCAAGGGACGAAGATTATGATAATATAAAATCCATGATGTCAAGGATGGGGATGCTATGACAAAGATAAGACATTCGCTTGCATTAAGTTTTATAGCCATAGTAGTAGTCGTTCTCCTTATCGGACAGGGAGGCCTGAGTCTATGGTATCTTCTCGGTCCGTGGAAGGGTTCTCTCAATGACGGCCTCAAAGACAAGATAAAGATGGCAGCTTCTTTGCTTGCAAATACGGCTGCCGTCAGTTTAGCGACCTCCGATTTCTCACACCTCGATCTCTATATGGAAGATCTGAGCAATGATGAAGACATAATTTCGATAAAGATTATCGATAGGGAAGGGAAGGTCATAAAAGAGAAGATAGCACGGACAGAGGAAAGGGGAGACAGCATCAATCCGTTCTTTATCCCATGGAATAATGTTTATCGCCTGCCGGTTATTTCTTCGGGGGTCAGGCTTGGCAATGCAGAGATATCTTATTCGGGTGCGAGGGTCAATGAGACATTGGGTAATATTCTAAGGATTACACCGTTTCTTCAGGGGATAATTTTTATATGCCTTATGTATATCCTCTATTATTTCTTTCAGAGAAAGGTCGGAAGACCTATCAAGACACTTAATAGGGAATTAAAAAAGGCAACAGAGGGGGACCTGACCGTAAATATCCCGGAATTCGAAGAGCATGAGATCGGAAGTATTGCAGATGGCCTCAGGTTCCTTATAGGCAGATTGGTTGCGACACTCAATAAATTGAGGGCAACATCCGATAATGTCTCGATGGCTATCAGCCAGTTAAATCATACCTTCAAGAATGTGACCGATGGAATACAGAAACAGTCTGAATCTATTCAGGCTGCAATGGCCTTTATCAAACAGGCAAGGGAATCGCATGGCCGGATAGGGGGCGACACGGGAAAACTGATAGATTTTTCCAATGAGAATGTAACATCGCTGCTTGAGATGAAGGCAACGGCCGATGAGATTGTCTCAAGCACCGGTAAGTTGTTCAAGGCTGCTGGGGATGCGTATTCCACGGTTGCCGAGATGTCCCAGACCGCTAAGGCGATCGCTTCAAATACGGAAGAAACATTTGCTGCAGTGGAGGATACCTCGGCTGCAGTGGAACAGATAAACGCGTCCGTAAAGGGAGTTGAAAGCAGTGCAAAGGAATCCGCGGGGCTTGCCTCAAAGGTTACCGAAGTAGCGTCCGAGGTCGGGATGATGGCTGTTATGGATGCAATCGAGGGCATGGAAAATATATCTGCAGAGGTGAACCGTTCCTCTGAGGTAATAAGCCGTCTCGGGGCAAGATCCGCGGATATAGAAAAGATTCTCTCCGTTATAAAAGACGTGACGGAGCAGACGAATCTCCTTAGTCTGAATGCCGCAATACTCGCTGCACAGGCAGGAGAATATGGAAAGAGTTTTTCCGTTGTGGCCGATGAGATAAGGGCGCTCAGCGATAGGACCGCATCGTCCACAAGGGACATTGCTAATATCGTCAAGACAATACAGTCAGAGATATCCGAGGCGGTAAAGGCAATAGAATCCGGAATGAACAGTGTCAACGAGGGAAACACAATGGTATTTAAGGTAGGGGATGCGCTAAGGGAGACGTTATTGGCTTCGGATCAGTCCACCGATATGTCACGGTCGATAGAAAAGGCAACCGAAGAACAGGTGAGGGGACTCAGGCAGATATCCGTTTCCGTAGAGAGTATTCGAAAGATGATAAGCCAGATTGCAAAGGCAACACAGGAGCAGCAGATGGGAACATCGCACCTTCTCGAGAGCGTAAGCGATGTAAAAGATGCGGCCGATATTGTAAACCAGGGGACGGAAGAAGAGGCAACGAGCATTAAAATGATCTCGAAGAATCTCGAGCTTGCAGACGAGCATATAAAGCAGATAGGACAATCTACCTCAAGTCAGCAGAAGTTGAATGAGAGCATAATGGCTGTTATGGAACAGATAAAAATGGTAGGTATGGCTACTATCAGAGACGTCGAAGGCGTGTCTCTTTCATTAACTACACTTCATGATGAGATTAAACTGTTGCAAGAAGATATGGAGACGTTTAAGACGACATAATGCAAAGTTCAAATATCAAAAATTGCGGAATAATTACTAAGGAGTTCATAAGTATGAAAACATTGAATGTAAAATCCCTCCTAACCTCCCTTTTCCAAAGGGAGGAAAGATTTCCCCTCTATCAAGAGGGGATTAAGGGGTGTGTTCCCCTCTTTGGCAAAGAGGGGCGAGGGGAGATTTTATAAAATTAATGTCATCCTACTTTTGCACTTATTAGTAAATAAGATTCCTTAATTTTGAATTTTTAATTTTGCATTTTGAATTGAATAAAGAGGATTGATGGAAAAGTTTGCGGTTTTCAGATTAGGAGACGAAGATTTCGGTGTTGGAATAGGCAGGGTTGTCGAAATACTCAGGTCACAGAAGGTATATTCTATTCCGGAACTACCCGAGTTTTTGTCCGGGGTTATAAATGTCAGGGGTGAGGTAATCCCTCTGCTCGACCTCAGGCTGCGTTTCGGAGTTCATATCCCTGCGAAAAAAAGCCGGATAATAACCGTCCGCTATGAAAACGGCAAGATAGGTTTATTGGTAGACGAGATAGAAGAGATAATCTCCCTTGCTCCCGAAGATATAATCCCTTCGCCGTCCATATTCAAGGGGTTGAAGACAGAGTATCTTACAGGTCTGGGTAAGAAGGAAGACAAGATAATAATACTCCTGAATATTGACAGGCTTCTTACATCGGAAGAAAAGATAATGCTCTCCGACTCGTCGGACCCGTTCTCCGCGGCGAATCGAAAAGAATCCACCATGCTTATAGAGGAGAAAGATGCAGGAAATTGAGGCCGATCCGGAAAAACTACTCAATAACCCGGACGTAGAGATCAGAAGGGAGACAGTTGAAAAATTAAGGGGCAATCCTCTGGATACGTCCGTCAAATTCCTTCTCAAGGCGATGAAGGATACAAGCTGGAGGGTAAGAAAAACAGCAGTTGATATCCTTCTCGAAGAATACCCCGTTGAAGCTTATATCAACGGGTTGATCGGTCTTCTCTATCTTGACGATAATGCAGGTGCAAGAAACTCGGCTATAGAAGCACTTATAAAATTAGATAAAAAAGTCACATCTTTTTTAATCGAGTCGTTCAATACACAAAACCGTGACGTAAGGAAATTCATAATAGATGTGCTTGGAGAACTAAGGGACAGGAAGTCTTTGCCGTTGATGCTCGATGCCCTTAAGGACGAAGACGATAATGTCCGTGCATCGGCTGTCGAGCACCTCGGCAAGATCGGTGAGCCGGCTGTGGTAAATGCCCTGATAGAGATACTCGAGAGCGGAGACCTATGGACCGCGTATCCGGCTGCCGATGCCCTCGGAAGAATAGGGGATAGAACGGCAATCCCTTCGCTTATTAAAGCACTTTCTATAAAGACCCTCAGAGAACCCGTGCTCAAGGCACTGAGTAGATTCTCGGCACCGGAAACCCTTAAGCATATAGTTCCCTTTCTTGAAGATTCGTCAAAGACGATACAGGAAGAAACGGTAAAGACAATAAGGAATTTTTATCACAACGGTGTCGGAGAAGAGATCATCGCGGCTGAAATAAAAAAATCTTTCGGAGATCGTGCCATAGATATGCTCGTATCCCATGCATGGAGCAGCAAGCCCGAGGTAAGGGTTTCTGCAATACTTTTACTCGGTATTATGAAGGATGAGAGGGCAATTACCCCGCTGCTCGAACTCTCGATCGAGGAGGATCTGGCAGAGGATGTGAAGAGGGCGTTTGTCTTTATAGGCAGAGACAAACCCGGGGTTATCAGGCCTCTCTTAGATACGGTAAGCCCTTACCAGAAGAGGTTTATCTGCGATGTTGCCGGTGAAATAGCATCGCCTCTGTTTTATGACATATTAGAAAGGCTTATGGCGGATAACGACGGGCATGTTAGGACGCTTGCTGCTATCGGCATCTCGAGGCTTGGAGATATAAGGGCAATAGGGCCGATAAAGAATCTCCTGTCGGATGTATACTCGGATGTACAGGAGGCCGCAGTTACTGCACTCTCCACTCTCAAGGAAGGTCTGGAAGTAGAGGAGTTCATTAAGGCACTGAGTGACAGAAACCCGATTATTAGAAAAAACTCGGCATTTGTTCTTGGAGAGATCGGTGCTGTCGGGTCTGCACATGCACTCGGTTTTGCATTAAAGGATGACGATGTTGATGTAAGACATGCCGTTGTTAAGGCGTTATCTCTGATAAAAACGGATGATTCCGTAAAGTATCTCACACTTGCACTCACGGATGAAACCCCCGATATAAGGGCATCTGCGGCGATCAGCCTTGGTATGATCAAAAGAAAAGGCGTATCGGAATCCCTCATCCTTCTGCTCGCCGATCGGGACGATACGGTTAGGGTAGCAGCAATAAAGGCTCTCGGAGAATTGGGCGATAGGAGAGCAACAGAGAAGCTTATCAGGTTACTTTCCGACCCGAATGGGTTTGTCGTGACCGCTACAATGGAGGCACTCAGCAGGATGGGAGGAGAGGAGGCAAGGAAGGCATTGATAAAGATGCTCATTTCGCGGGATAAAGAGATAAAAAGGACTGCCATAAAAGCACTTGCCCCATTCGAGGCTGTAGAAGATGAACTCCTTCCGTTTCTGAATGACGATGACTGGGCTACAAGGATGGCAACTGTCGAGGTTCTCGATACGAGGGCATCCTCTGTCTCAGGCGGATTAAGCGGAAAAGTGAAGATTGAACTTGAAAGACTTCTGGATAAAGAGGACGATCCTATCGTTAGAAAGGCCATAGAAGAGAGTCTCGATGATTGAGAGAGAAGAAACACTACCATTATCGGATGACGTATTCAGGCTACTGAGAGATCTTATAAAAGATTATTGCGGCATCTATTTTGATGACGGCTCAAAATACCTTCTGGAGAGGAGACTGTCCAAGAGGGTAAAAAGCCATCACCTAAATGATTTTCGGGATTATTATAGGCTTTTGTTATATGACAGGCGCAGAGATGAAGAACTCTCTTTTATTGTGGATGTCCTCACCATTAATGAAACTTACTTTTTCAGGGAGATGAACCAATTAAAGACGCTGATCGAAGAGATATTACCCGAACTTAAGAATAAAAATAGGGATGCGAGGAAGATAAGGATATGGTCGGCAGGCTGTTCTACGGGCGAAGAACCATATACGATTGCGATGCAGATACTGGAACAGGGTCATTTTTTCGGCTGGGATATCGAGATACTCGGCAGCGATATAAATCAGAGAGTTCTACAGCATGCCAGGCGGGGCGTATACAGAAAGAATTCATTCAGGACTACGGAAGAACATTTTACAGAGAAATATTTTACGCAGGAAGATAGTTCATACAGGATAAATGATAATGTGAAGCAGCTTGTCAGTTTTAGCTGCCTTAATCTTCTTGACCCGTTCAAGGTTAAATTCGTCGGAGATATAGACGTGATACTATGCAGAAACGTATTGATATATTTTGATCAGGAGTCCAGGAAAAAGGTCATTAAGAGCTTCTATGAAAGACTTATAGGCGGCGGTTATCTGCTTCTGGGACACGCTGAGTCGTTGATAAATATCTCTGCTGCCTTTACGTTGAAGCACTTTAAGAATGATATGGTGTATCAAAAACCGCAAAAGCTTACAATGTCGATGTCATCCAACAGCCTTGTTAAGATGGTATGGGGCAATAAGACGTAGAAATGAAACAAATTATCAAGTAACATTTATCAATTAACATTTTGCAATTTGCAATGTGGCAAAGGGGGATGAAGGGGGATTTTTGAATAAATAAATTTTCAATAAATCTCCCCTAACCCCTCTTTGCCAAAGAGGGGATCAGAAGGATTCCCGACAAGCGGGAATGACAAAGTACGATTTATTTTTTTGATACCCCACCGTCTCTGCGGCGGGGAGGTTCATTTATGGTACCTAATTCTATGATAAAAGTTCTTGTTGTCGATGATTCTGCCTTCAGTAGGCAGACAATAAAGAAGATGCTTGAGTCAGACCCGAATATCGAGGTTACAGGTATAGCATCCGACGGTATAGATGCGATGGCAAAGACCTTGAGGTTAAGACCCGACCTCATTACCCTCGACTTTGAGATGCCTGAGATGGACGGTTTCAGCTTTCTGAGATGGCTTATGAAGGAGAGACCTACACCGGTGATAATGGTCAGCTCTTATTCGGATACAAAAACCGTTTTCAAGGCACTCGAACTGGGTGCGGTGGATTTTATTGCAAAGCCGACAAAGAGGGCATCGGTGGAGCTGATGGGAATAGAAAAGGATCTGCTGACCAAAGTAAGGGGTATAAAGAGCCTCAGAATGGATAAGTTAAGCAAAAACCTGCAACTCCTCGGCAGGAGTACCGGTATTGCGGCAGAGATAGGATTGTCCGTAGGCAACATAGATGTTGTAGCCATAGGCGCTTCGACGGGTGGACCTGCGGCGATACAGATAATTCTTACCAGGCTCCCACACGATTTTTCGGCTGCGATTTTGATAAGCCAGCACATGCCGAGGGGTTTCACCGGTTCTCTGGCGGAGAGACTTAACAGACTTTCGGAGGTAAGGATAAAAGAGGCAGAGGACGGCGATACTGTTGAGAAAGGCAGCGTGTTGATATGTCCTGGAGGTTATCATATGATACTCAGAAGAAAAGGCCAGAGATGTTATGCAACGATCAAAGAGGCAACCTACGAAGATAAATATGTGCCGTCCGTCGATATGATGATGGCATCCGTTGCGGAGCATTACGGGAATAAAACCATGGGTGTTGTTCTTACAGGCATGGGGAGTGACGGGAAAAAGGGAATAGTGGAAATTAAATCGAGAGGAGGCTATACTATAGCTGAGTCCGAAGAGACTGCAGTGGTTTTCGGTATGCCTGCTGAGGTCATAAGTACGGGAGCGGTGGACAGTATACTTCCACTCCCCGAGATTCCTATGAAATTGACTAATATCGTCAGAAGGGGACAGGATTAATGGATAGAGAGACAAGTATTATAAAAAAGGCCGATGAATTTCTCCAGATATTTAAAAAGGGAGAGGAATTTACACAGGAACTTCTCAAGGAAAACGAGAAATTGAGGTTCAGAGTTGCCCAGCTCGAAGAGACGATAGAGCGTTCGGGAGATGAAGGTAAGGTAAGGCTTTATGAAGAGAGAATAAAGTCCGTGGAAGGCGAACTGAACTCCCTAAAGGAAAGATATAAACAGGTTGAAGAAGAGAATAAGGACTTTGCAGCTAAATATGTCGAGGTAGAAGAAGAGAACAATAACCTTGCCAATCTTTATGTTGCGAGCTATCAGCTTCATTCGACTCTGGATTTCAATGAAGTCTTGAAGATAGTTCTCGAGATAGTAATAAATCTCATAGGTGCAGAGAAATTTGCAGTACTTCTTATGGAAGAAAAGACAAACGAGCTTGTCCCTGTTGCAACGGAGGGTATAGCGTTGGCAGATATCCCGAAAGCCAGATTCGGCGAAGGCATCGCAGGAAACGTTGCAAAAGAAGGCGAAAGCTATTTTTCAGGGGATATACACAGGGAAAGTTTTTCTGCCGATGAACCTATAGTCTGTATACCTCTAAAGATCAAGGAACATGTAATAGGCGTCATTGCAATATATTCTCTTTTGACGCAGAAGGAAAAATTTTCGAATATCGACTATGAACTTTTCAGTCTGCTTGCAGGTCATGCTGCCACAGCTATTTTTTCTTCGAGACTGTATACACAATCAGAGAGGAAATTAACCACAATACAGAGTTTCCTCGATCTTCTAAAAGAAAAGCCGAGGAGGTAGACGAGAGATGCCCAATATTCTTGTAGTAGAAGATTCTCCGACTATGAGACAACTAATCAGTTTTGCGATGAAGAGGATATCGAATTCGAAAGTGGTTGAGGCAACGGATGGAGTCGATGCCTTAAAAAAACTGTCCTCTGAAAAAGTAGACCTGATACTTGCGGATATAAATATGCCTGTTATGGACGGACTGAAACTCGTCAGCCTTGTAAGGGGAAATCCCATCTACAAAGACATTCCGGTAATAATAATAACCACGGAGGGTGCCGAGGAAGACAAGAAAAAAGCCATTGCCATAGGTGCAAATGCCTATCTCCCCAAGCCGATCCAAACACAGGAACTAATAAAGCTCGTAAACAGTTTTATAGGCGGTTAGTTCGCAATTGTATTATGAAACACTCATGTTGCAAAGCAACACAAAGGGGAATGAAAATCCCCCCTCGCCCCCCTTTGCTAAAGGGGGGATTCCCCTCTTTGGAAAAGAGGGGTTAGGGGAGATTTTAAGGTGAAAATTCTTCTTGTTTATCCGAAATATCCCGATACCTTCTGGAGTTTTAAATATGCACTGAAATTTATCTCCAAGAAGGCATCACTACCTCCTCTGGGATTGTTGACCGTAGCTGCCATGCTTCCTTCGGACTGGGAGAAAAAGCTTGTTGATATGAATGTTGCGCCGTTAAACGATGCAGATATATTATGGGCCGATTATGTCTTTATCAGTGCCATGTCTATCCAAAAAGAATCGGTAAAAACCGTAATCGGCAGATGTAAATCGCTCGAAGTAAAGGTTGTCGCCGGAGGACCCCTTTTCACTGCCGGTCATGAAGGGTTCGAGGATGTGGATCATTTTGTACTCAATGAGGCCGAGATTACACTCCCGCTCTTTCTAAATGATCTGGAAAATGGACAACCAAAACGTTTTTATACGTCTCATCAATGGGCTGATGTAAAGACGACACCCATACCGCTTTGGGAACTTGTAGATATGAAAAAATATGCCTCAATGAATATTCAGTATTCGCGGGGATGCCCCTTTGATTGCGAATTCTGTAATATCACCGTGCTATACGGGCGCATACCGAGAACAAAAAGTAAGGAACAGGTCATTACAGGGTTAGAGGAACTCCATTCGCATGGATGGAGGGGTGGAGTATTTTTTGTAGACGACAATTTCATCGGGAACAAGGTAAAGTTAAAAAATGAAATACTCCCTGCTATTGTTGATTGGATGGAGGCAAAAAAACACCCGTTTGCCCTTTCCACCGAAGTTTCCATTAACCTTGCCGATGACGAGGAACTTATGCGGCTGATGGTTAAGGCCGGCTTCGACACGGTCTTTGTCGGAATCGAATCGCCGCATGAAGAAAGCCTGACCGAATGCAGCAAGGTTCAGAATAAAAACCGTGATTTGAAGGCCAGCGTAAAAAAGATGCAGCGGTATGGTTTAGAGGTACAGGCAGGATTTATCGTGGGCTTTGATAACGATCCCGTCACGATATTTGAACGGCTGATTGCGTTTATCCAGGAAAGCGGTATTGCGACCGCCATGGTCGGACTCTTAAATGCCCCTCATGGTACAAAACTCTACCACCGTCTTAAAAAGGAAGGCAGATTGCTGAATGCAGCCTCGGGAGATAATACCGATTTTTCGATAAACTTTAAACCGAGGATGAATCATGAGACCCTTATAAACGGTTACAGGAAAATCGTGAACACAATTTATTCTCCCAAACATTATTATGCACGGGTCAAACAATTTTTAGAGGATTATAAGCCTGTGCAGAAAAGGCTGTTTCGCCCCCGGTTCAGCCATCTAAATGCCGGTTTAAAATCTATTTTCCGTCTTGGAATAATAGGTAGAGAAAGGGTCTACTATTGGAGACTTTTTTTCTGGTCTTTATTCTGCCGGCCCCGGCTCTTTCCTCTTGCTATCACCCTTTCGATTTATGGATTCCATTTTAGAAAGATATTTAAACAACGCCGGCAGGTGACGGACCTGCATTAGAAAAGACCATAACCAAGCCGAGATAGACAGGAGATATAGTACCTTCGCTAATAGATGCATTTTTTGGGTTATGTTTTTTTCTGTCGGAATTTTCCTTCCCTTGTCAATCTTTGTTTATAGCGGATATAATAGACTATTATTAAGATGTGCATAATAATGTGGACATTGAATATTTATAAATCCCTCCTAACCTCCCTTTGCCAAAGGGAGGAATAATACCCCTCTTTGGCAAAGAGGCTGGGCTCCCGTTGCCACGAAGTATTGCAACGGGAAGCGGGGAGATTTTCTGAATAATGTCTATTTAATTATGAGAACCTTATTAAGATTTTGGGAGAAGATATGACTATTACTGAGAAGATACTCGCTGCTCATTCAGGTAAGAAAAAAGTCGATGCGGGTGAGTTGATTAATACAAGGGTTGATTTAATCCTCGCAAACGACATCACCGCACCCATGGCGATCCATGAATTGAAGAAAATAGGGGCAAGGGATGTATTTTATAAGAATAG
>JACQXD010000009.1 GCA_016208875.1 Nitrospirota bacterium | reverse complement strand
CATATCATCGGCAAGACATGCCCCGAACCTGTGTTCATAAAGAAACGAAAGCCAGTTGTATCCATCCTCTTGATACCCTCTTAGTTTTACTTTTAGTTTCGGAAGGTCGTTTTTCTCGATCCTTTCAAACGACATAAGTCTGTTTAAGACAGCCTCGTCTTCGGGCAGGAGTTTTAGCCTGATACCTTTACTCCTCAGATATATCCAGTCTAATATCTGAAGTCTCGGTACAATTATTACATCCTTTCTACCTGTCTTATTAGATGTCCTTCCATATATCGAACCCATAAGTTTCAGTGCCTCGGCTGTATTTTCGTCGAGTATCTGTATAAAGCCGTCTTTTTTGACAAACCCTTTTTGTGTTATAGCATTCAGAAAGGCAGAATCATCAATAATCTCTCCATTACACCTTATCTCGGGTCTTAGTTCGAACCAGTCAATACCTGACCCGGCAGTCGCATCAAAGGAGATATCCCATCTTGCTTCCTCGACAGGATTGCCCTCCAAAGATAGCTCTATCCCCTCTGCCTTAAGCCTTTCATAAAGGATGCCCAATGATTCATAAAACCTCGATGCGGGTACCGTCATCTCGGAGTCGAAATACGTGTCTCTAAATATCTTCCACCCGAAAAGCTCAAATGGAATCCTATAAAGCATTGCCTCTTTTTCTTTATCTATCGGGACCAGACGCCATTTGTCTCCGTCAAACTGAAGACGTTCTTCCTTTGCCTTATAGATCGAGTAATAATATATAAGGAGTCTTTTTGCCTCTGCCCTCAGCCGGCTCTTACCAAAATCACCGGAGGAGATGTTGTCTTTCATTATTCTATCAGCCTCGGTTTTGTTATTTGTACGTGTCATCTCAAAAAATGTCTTATATATAACTGCCTGCCTTTTTTGTGCCGCTAATGCATGGGACACATTTAACCCTCTACTTAAATCCGAAAAGATACTAAACAACTTTTTAGTCGGAGCGGATTTAATATTATCCAGAATACATTCGGCCTCAAGTATGCATATATCATTATTGCCCGGTAAATAACCTACAGTCAGACGATAAGAGTGTTTACCGTTGGAAATCGCCGTATCTTCGCCATTAATCGTCAGACTAATATTTTTCAGAACTGCATCTCTTTCAGATATCGGAGAGACAAATTGAATTTTTTGAAAGACATTTAGAGGAAGGGTAAACTTGTTTTTATCGTCATCGAGCATATCCTCATGGATTTCTTCGGTTTCATAGATGTTATAGGTAAGTTCTCTGATTTCATTAAAGAGATTCCATGCGTCCGTAGAGGATATTAGACCGAATCTCTTTTCTTTCAGATCGAATACCCATTTACCGATCAGGTAAATATCCCTGCATATAACGCTGTTGTCAATGCAGAGTTTTTCCACCGTGATGTTACCGTTGGAAATATCAACGGCAGTCTTGCATTCAGTCCTCATAGAAGAATCCCAGACGACGGGTATCTTCTCTTCATTTATTTTTAGGTAGATCTGATATCTATCCGCATGGGTTTCAAGATATCGAAGTAAAATCCTGCTTTTGATATCGCTGCCGTAATACCTATAACTCTCAAACTCCTGAAGCTCTTTTGGTGGCCTCTTTGTGTATCCTGTCCGTTCTATAGAGATATCTATAACTCCATAGTAGCCTTTTGTGAGCATGAGAGAAAAGGTAGGCTCTAAAATCAGAGGTACTTCATTGACGGCAGCATGTCCCTCAAGTCTTTCCAAAAGGGATTCCCTATACCCGTCGTCGTACTTAGGAAGTCTGAATGACTCCGGCTGGAGAAGGTTTTTTATCGTAAAGATTGCACAGAGGACATGTTTGCAGGCTGCCTGACGGCTCCACGCAGGACAGGTGCATGCATGTGTGAAAGTCCCATTCCTCAAAAAGAAGGCGACGGAATAGAGATGGCTTCCTTTTACAGTGGCTGTAAAAGAATCGTCATCCGTCCATCTTATGTCAATAAGTCTGCCTTCCCTGTAATAGTTAAACCCTCTGACGACGTATTGCTTTGGAGCAAGGTTATATACACTTGACGAAGGGAATTTTTTTAAGGTATCAAGAAGTTCATGCATTAAATAATATAACAGCCGTGATACTCATTTTCAAGACAACCGGATTTGTTTTGTGCTAAATTATACGCATGAGTACAGGCTGCATACATATATACACAGGGGAAGGAAAGGGCAAGACGACTGCTGCGGTTGGTCTGGCGGTAAGGGCTAAGAGCAGGGGATTAAGAGTGCTGTTTGTGCAGTTTCTGAAGGGAGGAGCGGACGCCGGCGAGGTCTCTATTTTAAAGGACATCTCCGTGACGATAAAAAAATTTTCCGATATACAATCCCCTTTTTTTAATCCCGACATTGATAGGGGTCAGCTTAAAAAAGATGTTGATAAAGCACTCGCATATGTAAAGTCGGTGATGCAAAAAGAGGGATTCGACATGATCATCCTCGATGAGTTCAATTGCCTCCTTGTCGAGGGACTGTTAACCGAAGACAAGGCTGTAGATTTTATATCGAACAAACCGGATCGGTTAGAACTTGTTCTTACAGGTAGAGGGGCCACTAAAAGGCTCATAGAGGCTGCCGATTACGTTACCGAGATGAAGATGATCAAACATCCCTTTTCTAAAGGTATGGGGGCAAGAAGAGGGATCGAGTTTTAGAATTCAGAAGTGATTGTCCAGATAGTATGCAAGCGGGATCCCGTATGTGCCAATTGTCTGCCGTACAGCCTG
>JACQXD010000040.1 GCA_016208875.1 Nitrospirota bacterium | reverse complement strand
TTGAGACGATTGACAGCACAGATACTGCGGGGCAGTATACGTCCATAGCTACTGATTCAAACAAAAAGATACACATAAGCTATTATGATGCTACAAATGACAATCTCAAATACGCCACGAATTCATCTGGTTCATGGGTGACTTCTACGATTGACAGTACGGATTCTGTAGGGGAATATACTTCGATAGCAATAGACTCAAATAACCGGGTCCATATAAGTTATTATGATAGCACTAACTCTGCACTCAAGCGTGCTACTAATGCCGATATACCTACAGGCACAATATCCATTAACTCCGGTGCAACGTATACAACTTCCACATCTGTAACCCTGACGATTTCTGCCTCTGGCCCAAACGGTGTTTCGCAGATGTGCATAGGCAGCACCTCTGATATTTCTTCCTGTTCTGGATGGGAGACATACTCAACATCAAAATCGTGGACGCTGTCTTCGGGAGATGGATCTAAAAAGGTCTATGCATGGTTTAAAGATAGTCTGGGAAATGCCAATTCGACTCCATATTCAGATTCTATTACATTGGATACCACTTCGCCGTCAGGGTCTATTTCCATTAATTCCGGCACTTCTTACACGAATACGACTTCTGCAACCTTGACTATTTCTGCTTCTGATTCATATAGCGGAGTTTACCAGATGTGCATAAGTAATACCAACTCATCATGCACCTCATGGGAAACCTATGCAACATCAAAGACATGGACTTTGAGTTCAGGGAGCGATGGCTATAAGTATGTCTATATCTGGTTTAAGGATAATCAGGGCAATACTAATTCCAGTCCATATTCAGACTCTATTTATTTTGATACAACTGCCCCGACAGGGTCGGTTACGATCAATTCCGGCGCTTCTTATACCAATACAACTTCTGCAACACTTACCATCTCTGCATCCGATGGGAGTGGAAGCGGAGTCTATCAGATGTGTATAAGTAATACCACATCGTGTTCGTCATGGGAAAACTACACAACATCAAAATCATGGACATTATCTTCCGGTGATGGAACCAAGACTGTTTATATATGGTTCAAAGACAATCTGGGCTATTCAAATTCCAGTCCATATTCGGACACTATTGTTTTCGATACCACAGCACCAACTAACGGTACGTTGTCGGCAACAGCCGGAGACGCACAGATTTCATTAAACTGGTCCGGATTCTCGGATGCAACGAGTGGGCTAAGCAGTTACAAAGTTGTTTATAGCACCAGTAGTACGGCCCAACCAAGTTCGTGTTCAAGCGGGACGTCTATCTATTCAGGCTCAAACACATCCTACACTCATAGTTCTTTAACAAAATGTGCAACATATTATTACCGTGTGTGCGCTGTTGATAATGCAAGCAATACATCAACAGGGGCTACAGCAAATGCATTGCCACAATGTTCAAGTACTACAGTACCAAGCGGTTCAATTTCCATCAATAACGGGGCAACGTATACTAATTCGACATCTGTTACTCTCAACTTATCTGCTTCCGATGATACAGGAGTTACAGGATATTATCTTTCAACAAGTTCTACAACTCCATCGTCATCTGCATCCGGCTGGACGACAGTAACATCAACAACCAGTTATAGTGCAAGCGTCTCTTATACTCCAAGCAGTGGTGATGGGACTAAGACTGTTTATGTGTGGTATAAGGATTCAGCAGGCAATGTTTCAAGCACATGCAGCGATTCAATAACACTCGATGCAACCGCTCCAACCAATGGAACTCTAACAGCAACAGCAGGGAATGCTCAGGTTTCATTAAGCTGGAGCGGTTTCTCGGATACAACAAGCGGGCTAAGCAGTTACAAAGTTGTTTATAGCACCAGCAGTACGCCAAGTTCCTGTTCAAGTGGAACGTCTATCTATTCAGGCACAAACACATCATATGAGCATACAGGCTTATCAAATGGCACGACTTATTACTACCGTGCATGTGCGGTTGATAACGCTGGAAACACCTCTACAGGGGCGACCGCGAGTGCACAGCCAAAGGGCTCCGATATTGACGTTACTCTTACCCCACCCTCCAACACTACTGTCTCTAAAGGCAGCAAAGTCGGCCCATTTTCTATTTCGATTAAGAACAACACGAGTTCAAGCTACTCATTCTATACATACGTCTATCTTGTAACTCCTGATGAAACTTGGAAGTCATTAATCACCAAGTCACTCACACTTTCAGCCGGTGGAACGCTCTCTGCAAATAACCTGTATATGAATATTCCATCGTCCGCCTCGACCGGAACATACTATTATTGGGTTGGCATATACGATACGAGCTATAACCTTCTCGATTATGATTATTTTGCATTCACCGTCACAAGTTCAACATCCAAATCCGGTACGAATAACGACTGGGGTGTATCGGGCTGGTAGACAATAAATAATTGTATTCTGCTTACAAAGGGAGGTTTCCGACCTCCCTTTGTTTTAATAGGAGATAGCGTCAACCTACGAATACATTTACAAAAACATATAGCAGCAGTTCTAAGCCGCTATACGTTCAACCTTTATCTTTTTGTGACTACGTTTCAGTTTCCATAGATCATATTGCATTTGCTGAGTAAGCCAACTCTCCGGCGTTGTACCGAATGCAATGGACAGTCTCAAGGCCATTTCGGGACTTATTCCGGCATGACCGTTCAGCAACTCGGAAAGGGTCTTCCGGCTTACACCAAGGGCATTTGCTGCCCCTGTAACAGATAATCCCAACGGCTTAATGCATAGCTCCCTGATAACCTTTCCCGGATGCGGCGGATTGTGCATCATATGGTTCACCTCCCTTTAATGGTAGTCCAAATAGTCAACGTCAACAATGTCTTCATTTTCAAACCTGATCATCGAATAAATTGTAACCTATTACGTTACAAGTTGCAAGACAAATTAGAAAGGGATGGAACTTACCGCTATATAGTAATCTGTATTATTAAGATGTGCGTAATAATGTGGATATTCAATATTTATAAAATCCCTCCTAACCTCCCTTTGCCAAAGGGAGGAATAATACCCCTCTTTGGCAAAGAGGGGTGAGGGGAGATTTTCTGGATAATGTCTATTCAATTATGAGAACCTTAATAAGATAGAGCATCAGGCAACCTGAAGTACCTGACTATGCTCTGACCGCACTGAGAACATTTCAGTAAATCATCTTCTCCTTGCGTAAATATGGTCATCAATGCCTTCCGTTTTGTTTTACTTTTAGTTAATATAAACAATGCTGACATTATCCGGGAAAAACACTTATAATAGGCAAAATGCCTGTCTATCGGATCGTAGAGCGGTGGGACTCAGAATACTCTCGGTCCGCATTCTGTTATGCATACTGTTTATCTCAAACTTTCAATATTCCTATGCCGGTAATACCTATCCGACACCTGCGGAACTCGGCTCGCAGACTGCAAAGGGAGGATTCGCAAATGAAAAGACAGTTTGTAAAAAATTCAATGACTGGAGAAACGATAGAGAGGCACGGCAGTGGCTTAAGATCATGGGCTATGATCTTGAAAAGATAGAGTCGGTTGAGGCGATAAATATCCCTACGAGGATAAAAAAGTCGGACCTTAAAAAATTCGGATTAAACGAGGATGAAGATTTCGAGGACCTTCGCAGGTTTGGAAAGGCGGATGTAAGGGTTATAATTAAGACCGGCGGGGTCATTAAAACAGAGAATCTTTCATTAAAAAAGGCGAACTCGGATGCGGACTTCAATCAGGTGGATAAAAGGTGGGTTGATTTTTACCAAAAGATGTGGGGATTTGACAATGAGATAGCACTCGGATTAAAGCTCTTCACCGGAGAGATAAATCATGCATCACATCCGGAGGTTGTCGGGAATAAAGTGATGAGGGACAAAAAGAGGATATTTATGGATGAGCTTCCGGATAATCAAAGGAATCGGATTATAGAATTCCTTACGAAAAACAAGACCATGATAGTCAGTGATATTTTAAAGGGACGCGGCGGGCTTGCCGTGCGATGGCTGCTTGACACGTGTTTCAATAAGGCAGACAATACCACGACATGGATACTAAAAGATATTGATACTGCCATAGATTTCTTCGGTTCGGGAGAGGTTAAGGTATCACCGAGAGGAAGTCTGTACATAGGGAAGATTACCATGATGAGGAAGGGCGGCACACCCGATCCCGAGAAGTTGCAATTTAAGATAAAGCCGTGCGAATTATTCGATGCAGGGACATAAATGCCTTCAAAGTCTTTAGAATTCAACATGATCTTATCGGATGCCATAATGCAATTCTCGATTTGTAAACCCTTTTATTCCCCCTTATCAAAGGGGGATCAAGGGGGTTGTTAGAATTGCATCATGGCATAAATAGGGTGTTGCTGCAAAAGACTTTTCAGTCATTCATATCCCTGCCGGGTAATTATTTGAACAGCAGCGAGGTGAAATGAACAATTTATTTTTCAACAGAGTCACGATACTCGGTGTTGGTCTGATAGGTGCATCCTTTGCCCTTGCCCTTAAAAAGAGAGGCATCTGCAAAGAAATTGTGGGGTATGGTAGACGGGAGGAGAATCTAAAGAGGGCCATGAACATAAAGATAATAGATACCTTTGAGCTTGAGGCAGCGGCGGCATGCAGGGGTTCTGATCTTATCCTGTTCTCTATGCCTGTGGGTTCTTTTATCGAGACGGCAAAAACTGTCAGGGGGTCATTGAAGGAGGGTGCTATCGTAACGGATGTCGGAAGCGTCAAAGGGAAACTTGTAAGAGACATGGAGGATTTGATGACCGAGGGAGTCAATTTTGTAGGCGGTCACCCGATAGCCGGAAGCGACAGGTCGGGAATAGATACGGCATCATCCGATCTGTTTTCAGGGGCGAAATGCATATTAACGCCGACAGAAAAGACCGATGGTACGGCACTGAAGGTAATTACCGAATTATGGGACACACTCGGAGCTACGACTATAATTCTGGACCCGGATGAACATGATAAAATATATGCTGCAGTGAGTCATCTGCCCCATATTATTGCATATGCTATTATGAATACCGTTGCAGATGTAAATGCATCTTATCTTAAATTTGCAGGTCAGGGATTTAAGGATACGACAAGGATCGCATCGAGCTCTCCGGAGCTATGGCGCGACATATGTCTAATGAACAAGGAAAACCTTATTGAATTAATAGAGCTTTTAAAGAAGAATCTCGATAACCTTTCCGCCCACCTACAGAGATCGGATTTTGATGCCCTCGAAAGGGAATTCGAAAGGGCAAGGACTTTCAAGAAAAATGTCGGATAAGATCGAACTCGGCAAGGCAAAGAGATTAAAAGGCGAGATCATTCCGCCTCCTGATAAATCCATCTCACACAGGGCGGTAATCCTTTCGTCGTTGGCAAACGGCAAGAGTAGGATTAAAAACTTTCTTATGGCCGAAGACACAATGAGTACCCTGAATGCCTTTAAAAAGCTCGGGGTGGAGATAGAAGAAGTCAGAAGTCAGTCTCCTTCGGCGACCCGCCGAGGCGGGAAGTCAGAAGTCAGCCCCCCCACCCATCCCTCCCCCTCGAGGGGGGAGGGCAAGGGAGGGGGTGAACTTATAATTCATAGCAAAGGGCTTCACGGCCTTAAAGAACCTGAAGACATTATTGACTGTGGAAACTCCGGGACGACAATAAGATTGCTTTCGGGTATCCTTTCGGGAAATCCTTTTCTCTCGATCCTCTCAGGAGATGATTCATTAAGAAAAAGACCTATGGGAAGGGTTATAAAACCATTAAGCCTGATGGGAGCCGGGGTTTTTGCTCGTGATGATGACAGATATCCTCCGATAGCAATAAAAGGTAAAAAGCTAAAGGCTATCAGATATGAAATGCCGGTTGCAAGCGCACAGGTTAAGTCAGCAATACTTCTTGCCGGACTTTATGCAGATGGGGAGACAGAGGTTATAGAACCTATGAAATCCCGTGACCATACGGAGAGGATGATGCCTTCTTATGGGGCAGAGCTAACAGTCGAAGGTCTCGGTATAAAAATCAAGGGTGGTTGTGAATTGAAGGCCTGTGATATGGTTGTGCCGGGTGATTTTTCATCGGCAGCATTTTTTATTATCGCGGCACTTCTGGTTCCCGATTCGGAGATACTAATAAAAAATGTCGGTATAAATCCAACGAGAACAGGACTCTTAGAAGTGTTGAAGAAGGCGGGGACGGATATTGAGTTGATAAATGTTAGAGATGTTTCAGGAGAACAAGTTGCCGATATTCATTGTAGAGGAACAATTGGCTTGAGGGGTATGAATATAACAAAAGAGCATATCCCCGCATTAATAGATGAGTTCCCGATATTGTGTATCGCTGCTACGCAGGCGAATGGGATCACCTCTATCAGAGGTGCGGAAGAACTCAGGGTGAAGGAATCTGACCGGATAAGGGCAATGGTTGAAGGATTGAGAAAGATGGGAGTCGAGGTCGAGGAATTTAATGATGGATTGAACATAAAAGGCCCGGCTAAACTTAAAGGCGCAGCCATAGAAAGTTTCGGAGATCACAGGATAGCTATGGCATTCTCGGTTGCAGCATTACTTGCTCATGGGAAAACAACCATAAAAGGTATTTCGGCAGTAAACATATCGTTCCCCGGATTTTATAACATGCTGAAGATGTTAACGAAAAATTAGAGAGCTACTATACTGCCGGCCTCGATTTTGTTTTATAATAAAGCATGGGCAAGACGGTTCAATGTGAACTCTGTCCCACGGAGTGCATACTTAAGGACTACCAGATCGGGGGGTGCAGGGTAAGGATCAATAAAGGCGGCATTCTTTATAGTCTCGTCTACGGAAAGCCCTGTGCGGTTCATGTCGACCCGATCGAGAAAAAACCATTCTTTCATTTCCTGCCCGCAACAACCGCATTCTCCATTGCAACGGCAGGCTGTGTGCTGGGATGCAAGTTCTGTCAGAACTGGCAGATATCCCAGGCAAATCCGGAGGACACGGACAATTATAATATGCTGCCCGATGAAGTTGTAAGGCAGGCGATATTCAATGGATGCAGGAGCATTACGTACACATATACCGAGCCGGCTGTTTTTTATGAGTATATGTACGATACTGTACAGATTGCAAAGAGATTCAATATAAAAAATACCATGCACACCTGCGGATATATTAAGGAAAAACCCTTGAGAGAACTTTCACGACATATGGATGCCGCTGATGTGGACCTGAAGGCATTTACAGAAAATTTCTACAGCAGGATATGCGGCGGAAGGCTGAGGCCGGTATTAGATGCATTGGTTGTTCTCAAAGAAGAAGGGGTCTGGATTGAGATAACGAATCTCGTTATTTCCACGCTCAACGATGATATAAGGCAGATAAAAGAGATGAGCAGGTGGATTGTAAATAATTTAGGTACGGATGTACCTTTGCATTTTTCGAGATTCTTCCCTTATTATAAATTAAAAGATCTTCCGCCGACTCCATTTGAAACTTTAAAAGACGCGCGGAATACGGCACTGGATACTGGGCTAAAGTATGTATATATCGGCAACATAAGCAGCGAGGCCGAGAATACCTTCTGTCCCAAATGCAGAAATACTCTCATTGAAAGGATCGGTTATTTTGTGAAGCAGAACAATTTATCGGGGGGTAAGTGCAGATTCTGCGGCACGGTTATCCCCGGGATATGGAGTTAAGATGAATAAGGTTAAGACTGAGGGGCCGGAAGTACAGGTAACGAGAAGGGTTTTTTTAGGATTCTTTCTCGCCGGCGGTTTCCTAAGCCTGTTTTCTAAGAAGATCGATGCTGTGGTAAAACACGAACCGAAAAGGGCGATGTTCTGGAGAATGGTAAAATGAATCCAACTAAGTTATTACTGACTGCTGTCTATTGTCTACTCTTCACAGTCTTTATAGGGTGCAAGGGAAATATAAAAGAGCCGGCTGTTGCCGGGGTTTTTTATCCTGCCGATGAAAAGACACTAAAAGAGACGGTTACCGGGTTTCTTGAAACTGCCGAAAACAAACCGGTTGACGGAAAACTAATTGCCATGATATCCCCTCATGCCGGTTATCAATTCTCAGGACAGGTTGCAGCTTATACATACAAGCATCTTACGAAAAAGAAGATTAATACCGTCATACTTATAGGGCCGAGCCACTATGCCTCCTTTAAAGGTGCATCGGTATATCTTGGCGGAGGGATGAGAACACCGCTGGGGACTGTAAAGATCGATGAAAAAATCGCACAGTCTCTCGTAAATGAAAAGGCCGGGGTGAGCTTTTACCCCGCTGCATTCGAGAAGGAACATTCTCTTGAGGTACAGTTACCTTTTCTCCAGCAGGCATTAAAGGGATCCAAGATAGTTCCTATCCTTATCGGGACCCCTACGAGAGAAACTTTTGATTTTCTCACAGATAAACTTATAAAGATATTGAGAGAGAATGAAAGGGCAATAATTATTGCAAGTACCGATCTTTCCCATTATCACGATTATGGGACTGCCGTGACAATGGATAGAAAGATGATAGATGCCATAGAGCGGATGTCGGTTGAAGATGTTGAGAGATATTTGATGAGCGGCGAGGCAGAGATGTGCGGCGGGTATCCCGTCATATTGGCGATGTCCGTTGCGAGAGGACTTGGTGCTACCAACGGACATCTTTATAATTATGCCAATTCGGGCGATGTCACGAGTGACAAAACCCGTGTCGTAGGGTACTCGGCAATCGGGTTGTATAAGAGTGAGCTTTCGAAGGTGGAGAAGGAGACACTTCTTTCTCTGGCAAAAAATACGATCTTAACTTATGTAAAGGACAAAAAAACATTGGATGCCGATGTAAGAGATTCGAGACTCAGGGCTAACGGAGCTACCTTTGTAACGATCAAAAGGAATGGAAATCTAAGGGGGTGCATAGGTAACTTAGAGCCTATAGTGCCGCTTTACAAGTCTGTCATAAATAATGCCGTTGCCGCATGTTCAAAAGACGGTAGATTCGCCCCTATGGCTAAGGAGGAACTTGAAGGCATGGAGATAGAGGTATCGGTACTTTCTCCTTTTGAACCGGTGACAAATGTAAATGATATAGAGGTCGGAAGGCACGGACTCTTACTCGTTAAGGGGCAGAACAGCGGGCTGCTTCTTCCTCAGGTTCCTACGGAGTTGGGATGGGATAGGAATACGTTTCTTGAGAATCTGTGTTATAAGGCAGGCCTTCCAAAGAATGCATGGAAAGATGCAACGCTTTACACCTTTACTGCTGATATTATCAAGTGAACAGCAACAGTGACCAGTGTCAGTTAATAGTGTCCGTTTCTCTTTACTGCCACTGACATGGGTTACTGACACTGTTTTACTGACACAGACACCGATAACTGAGTTTACTGTACATATTTGTGCAACCTCTGTATCAGCCCTATGTGTATAAGCTCGCTGGGTATTATTCTAAACTCAACAAAGTCGCTCGTCCCTTTTTCCGGAGGAGACACCGGCATAGCAGTTGCTGCAAAATATGTACTATAGTTTTTTTCGAGTTCCGGGGACTCCCTATACATTGAATCGAGAATTAAATCTGCAACAAGCTGCATCCGTAGCCTTTGCCTATTGTTCAATTCCTCACTGGAGTCTACAGGGAACCTGGCATTTATAAGGATAAGGTCTATATGAAGTCTGGTATTCTTGCTGCTTAGAGCTGATATAAAGACATTGCCCAGTTTCTTCAGCATCGAATATGCAGATTCTTTTAATCTGTTGTCCTTGTCGAATAGCAAAGATTCCTCGATAAAGATAGATCCCATTGAGAATTTCACACCCCTGACCGCCTCCAATCCGAACTCTTTTACAAGCAGTTTGTTGATATTCCTTGTGAATTCGCTTCTGGGCTGTGAAACCGCGAGCGCGGGTTCCAAAAACCTCTGAATCTTGACGGCCCGATAATACACGATCCCACTTAAGATCAGAAAACCTATCAAAATCAGACTAAGTATCGGCTCGGGCGGCAGGATATATTCTTTTATAGACCTGAATTTCATTAAAATTTGGCCTCCAGAAGTTTTAGATTCTTGAATGCCGTATCGAAATCTTCTTCGGAGATAGTTATAGGGCTGTGAATGGCCTTGTTTCTTATTTTTAATATTTGCTGAAACAGGCTTTTCTTGAACTGGCTGATACGATGGGTGCGATCCAACTCTTTCAGGCAATCATAAAGTCCGGGGAAGGACCGGCCGAGGACTTTACGTGTAAATGCCTTTAGCCGTAGTTCAAGGTGATGCCCCAGAAGCAAGGCAGCCACTATATTCTCTCCTTTCCTGTAATATTCGAGTGCCTGTTCGGCAGAGGCATCCCCTTTAAAGATGCGGATATTCTCACTGGATTCAAACTCACCGGGTGCAAGGTTCTGGATCTTCTGATAAATATCCAGACATTTGTCCATTTCATCTTTCTCAAGGTAGGATTCGGCAAGAAGAAAAAGGTCCTTTACATTGTCGGAGACCTCTTTTTGTTTGAATGCAAAAGAATAGGCTCGCTGTAATGCCTCTGTCTTATCGTCTTTTTTATCAAGGACATCAAAATGTCTAACCCACCGCTTGCTTTTTAGAACGTTGTTTTTTGTAAAGCGGAACAATTCTTCGGAGACCTCACTCTTATTGAGCTTGCCGCTTATTATAATTATGTTTAGTGTCGGATAGTTCTCGAAGATATCGGGCAGCGCATCGATCCCTTCATTCATCCTGTCAAATTCGATATCCAGGGTCATGAGGTCAAATGGTTGGGTCTTTAGCATATCTCCGGCCTGCTTTATGCTCGAGGCATCATAAAATCTAATATCCGATTCACTGCTGCCCAATGCGCGCTGTATCTCAAGTTTCAGAAGTTCCCTGTCTTCATAGTCGTCATCTGCAATCAGTACTCTAAACATTTATCGCCTCTTCGACAAACGGCAGGTTAATAATTATCTCCGCACCAACATCGGGAAGGGTATACTCTTTACCTACCTTTATCCTACCGGCATGAAGCCCGACAACATATTTGGCAAAATAAAGTCCTTCCCCCCATCCTTCCCCGATGCTTTTCCCTTTATAAAAGCACCGGTCCGCTTGCTGCTCATCCATCCCGATCCCTTTGTCCCGGAATGAAAGGGAAACATACCGCCGCCTGCCGTCGATATCCATAGCAAATGATATCAAGACCTGTGCGCGGGACTGTTCGGACTTTTTATATTTAACTGCATTGTCCATAATGTTTTCGAAAACAGTCTTCAAGAGGGTTTGAGAAGCAAAGATAGCAAGAGCGGGCATCTCGTTCTGGAATATAATATCGGCCATATCGGTATATTGTTTTGCCATGTCTTTAAGCATCTCGGTAAGGTTAACCTTTTTAAAATCTATGAGAATGGCCTCGCGCTCATCAGAGATCTTTTTAAATATGTCTATATCGGCAAAGAGTTTGTCCAGATTCTCATCAATGCGGGTTATCGCATCCTGCGGAATGTCCGAAAGGAGATCTATCCTTCGCTTTATCCTTCCGAGATTATTTTTGAACTCGTGCCCGATCGTAGCGGAGATATAGCGGATAAACTCATTACGCCGTGCAATCTCCTGATTCTTCATGAGGAGCAACCTGTTTTCACGTGCCCGCCGCTGTTTCTGCTGATAGACAAAGGTAAGATAGCCGCTGAATATCGTAAAGGAGACGATCAGTATTATGAATGCAATATTTGCCACCCTGTTTGACAAATCGAGTAACTCCTGCATAATAGAAAGTTTTTTCTCCAGGCTGGCTTTAACCGGAATGGCAAAAAATCCTTTCCACGGCATCAGATATGGAATAAGGCGGTCAAAAGGCGGGATAAATCTGTCAAACCAGACCATGGCCAACACGAGCCAGATAAAGGACAGAAGGGCAAATGACAGCAGATATTTTATCTTATTGAAAAGACCCGGAACGTACATAGTTTAATTTTAACCAATTTTGCCGATTAATTTCTTCCCCGCAGCAATCATGATTCCGGGGTCGCCGACTTTGGAAGCACCAAATCCCATCCACTTTTTATGCTGAAATGGCTTTCTTTATGGCAAGAGAAATATCCTGGCGTGTGAAGGGTTTTTGTATAAACCCATTTGCTCCCCTCTTAAGCAGGCTCTCTATTCCTGCAAAACCATTCTGGCTGTAACCGGAACAAAGCAATATCTTTACCTCCGGATTAATGGTCTTCAATGTTTGGAAGACCTCGCTTCCACCCATCTTAGGCATTATCATATCCAGTACAACCAATGCTATTTTCTCCCTCGTCTCTCTAAAGATGTTTATACCGTCATATCCGCTTGCCGCAAGCAGGACATCATATCCGAGCGGGGACAAAAAGTCTTTGCACAGCTCTCTGACATTATTTTCATCGTCAATAACAAGGATTGTTCCCGAACCTGCAAGGTCTTGAACTTCGTAGGATTCTTCGCTCTCTATACCCCTTGTGATAGGAAGGTATACATTGAATAATGTCCCCTTAGACGGTTCACTGTAAAGATTGATGTATCCTCCATGATTGTTTACTATTGAGTGCACAATATAAAGTCCGAGACCCGTACCTTTTCCCGTTTCCTTTGTGGTAAAGAAAGGGTCGAATATCTTATTCTGTATATCCCTGTTCATACCTATTCCGGTGTCCGAAACGGATAATTTTATAAACCCTCTGCCCGAGGCCGATATATTGTTTGCAGCACCGTTTTCAACACCCACTACAGATGTCTCTAAAGTCAGCCTTCCGCCATCCGGCATTGCATCACGTGCATTTATCGCCAGATTTATAATAACCTGCTGCAGTTGCGACGGGTCTGCCTTTGTATGCGGGACATCATCCCTCAGATTTGTGATAATCTCTATGTTTTTGGGGATGCTTCTCTGAAGAAGTTCCAGAGAGCTTTTGACCACATCGCTTATATTTACAAATCGTAACTCCATCTTTTCTTTTCTGGTTATCGTAAGTATCTTTCTTGTGAGCTCCGCCCCTTTTTCTGCTGCACCGTGTATTATGCTGGCCGGTTTAAAAAAGGGGTCTCCCTCCCGGCTCATATCCAGTAGTATCTCGGAATATCCCAGTATTGCCGCCAGAAGATTATTAAAGTCGTGTGCTATACCTCCTGCTAAGGTTCCGACCGCCTCAAGCTTCTGAGACCTGATAAGCCTTTCCTCGAGCCTTCTTTTTTCGGTTACATCTATAATATAGCCGTCGTAGCCTATCAGATTACCATTGTCGTCGGTGTCCGGATACAGGGAAAGGAGCACAATAAGTTCGTTTCCATGCTTACCCATAACCCTTTCCTCTGCATGCACAACCCTCTGAGACAGTGTCTTTAAGAGACAATCTTTACCTTTCTGTTCGCTCATCAATAACACGCATAGGCTCTTTACAGTACCGAACATCTCAATGAATTTGTTGTTGGCCTCTATTACGTTTCCGTCGGGATCAAGCCCGAATATCGCATGCTCGACCCTCTCGAAAAAGGATTTTATCCTCTTTTCCGACTCGATTAACATCTCGGTCCTATCCTTGATCGCATGGCTCATCCTGTTAAATTCCGAAGAAAGCTCGCCTATTTCATCGGCAGAATATACTGGTACGGCAGCAGGCAGCGCACCGTTTTTAAAAAGAGAGACGGACTTGTGGAGCCGCATAACAGGTTTAATAACGAACCGGCCGATAAGTATATTGATGGATATAATCGCAAGGAGAGTTAAGATAACAGCAACAATGATATTATTAATTACTATTTCGTTGAGTTCTTTTTGTATGTCGGCGGATGACAGGATAATCCTCACAAAACCGATTGTTATGGGGGAAGAGTCCTCTGATGCCTTAAAGAGTATGGGGCTGTAAAAATCATACCCGTTTCCAATCTTCATACTCAAAGGCGCAGGGCTACCCTTAAAATGTTTTACGGCATCGGGTTGAGGCGGATATTTTAATTTTTCGAAAGGATAGGCGTCAACTGCTTCCCATATATCCGAATATACCTGTGCAAGAGTAACGTCAGGCGACTGAATAATATAGGAAGCCTTTTTCAGGAGATTAAGGTTCTCATTGATAAGTCCTTCCTCAGCTGCCTTGGAAAGAGAATAGGTTAACGTAGTACCTCTTAATATCCTTCCCTGCTCCTTGCTGTTTCTGTGGACAGATGTAAATAAATACGTGCTTGCGGCACTGATAACTATGATAAGCAGTGCAACGAGTGTTGACACCTTTGTTTTTAACGATACCTTCATCTTACATCTAAGAGCGACACAACACCTTGGGAGCTGATGAACTGCTGGCCTTTTTTACTCATGGCAAAATCGATAAATCTTTTGACCTCCGGCTTCGGGTCTTCGGGTATTACAAGGAATAGAGGTCTTCTTAAAGGGTATCTGCCATTCGCAATATTTTTTTTGTCGGGATAAACGCTATTGACTTTTAGTATCTTAATATTCCGCTTTCTGGCGCTCGAATAACCCGATGTTGCAAATCCATCGGGTGTGTCTTCTACCATCTGCTCTACAATACCAGTTGAGGCAAGGGACAATGTATTTTTGGTTTCGACGGGCTCTTGCCCCTTTAAGATCATATCCCTCATCGAGGCCTCGACACCGCTGAGACCCTTTTTTGGCCTTGAGATAAAGACCTTTATCGGTGCATCTCTGCCTTTGAGCTCCTTCCAGTTGGTTATCTTGCCTGAGTATATTGCCCTGACATTATCGAGGGATATATTGCTGATAGGGTTTGACCTGTGGACAATAAATACCAATGCATCCCATGCTACCTGAATACATTGAATATCTTTAGGGTCATCTACTTCCTTCTTTCTGCACGAGGCTGCGAAATCAACCTTGCCTGTCTTCACGTCTTCTATACCTATTACAGTGCCTCCACCGCGGACTAAGACCTTCACGCCTGTCTGCTTCTCATATTCTTTGGCAAGCTCTGTCAAATAACCTACGTTACTTACGGAACAGCCGCTGCCTGTGATTTGTTCCGCAAACGCAGGCACGCTTACAAATAATACGGACAAGAAGATCAAGAGGAACGATTGGCATCTCCTCGACTTATTTCTCATAGTCTCCTCCCTTCGGTACTATCCGTATTGTCAAAAGTTTTCTTCCCTCGCCCCTTGGGGGAGAGGGTTAGGGTGAGGGGTAAGAAGGGTTGCCTGGATAGTTTCCAAAACGCCCTCAATGTTATCGAATACCTCGTTAT
>JACQXD010000039.1 GCA_016208875.1 Nitrospirota bacterium | reverse complement strand
TCCCCTCTTTGGCAAAGAGGGGTTAGGGGAGATTTATTGAAAATTTATTTATTCAAAAATCCCCCTTCATCCCCCTTTGCCAAAGGGGGAATATAAGGACACCCCACAGCAGAGACTGTGGGGTATTGAAAATTTAATTAACAGTTAGCAATGGAAAAAATAGAGGCGAAAAGATAAAAATGATAGTTGATAATTTTGCAATTTACAATGGTCTCATGATCGTGCATCGTTTTTAAGATATTGAAACCCAGGATAGTCATAATTACAGGTCTTTCGGGTTCGGGAAAGACGGTTGCATTAAGGGCATTGGAAGACAGCGGTTTCTTCTGCGTCGATAACCTCCCCGTTACTCTTATCGACCTGTTTATAGCCCAATCTGCAAAAACAACCGATATAGCAAAAATAGGGATAGGCATCGACATAAGGGAGCAGGCATTTCTTCCAGGAATGGATTCCGTACTCCTTCCTCTGAGGAAAAAATACAAAATAGAGATTATATTTCTCGAAGCCGAAAAAGGTATTCTCATAAGGAGATTCAAGGAGACAAGAAGACCTCATCCGTTGTTTGTGCACGGTACCGATATCGAAGGATCCATAAACAAAGAGAAGGAGATGCTTATACCCCTAAGGACAATGGCCGATAGGATTATAGATACATCCTCTTACACCCCGCACCAATTAAGACAACTCATAATCTCGTTATACGGCAGTAACAAAGGGACAAGGGCGATGTCATTAACGCTTATATCTTTCGGGTATAAGTTTGGAATTCCACAGAATATCGATCTTTTATTTGACGTAAGATTTATTCCTAATCCGAATTTTATGCCCGAACTAAGGGAACTCTCCGGCATCGATCTGCCTGTGAAAAAGTTCATATTCGAAAAAACACAGACCATGCAATTCATTAAAAAATTAAAAGGACTTCTAAATTTTTTAATCCCGCTCTATATAAAGGAGGGCAAATCCTATCTTACTATCGGTATCGGGTGCACGGGCGGAAGACACCGCTCTCCTGCAATAACCGAAAAGATCGCAACCCTTTTAAAAGTCCATCCTGTTGATATCAACGTCATACATCGGGATATGTAAATCATTACATTAATATGCAATCTTTTATTATGTCTTAACTTTCCTGAATCTATCCAGCGATACGATTTTCCCCTCGGAGATATCCTTTTTAGCAATTGTCTCCTGTCCGGATACAGAGGAGTTCTCAACATCTCCCATATCCCATCTGTCAAGCTTTATCCTTGCATCGGGAGAATATACAGCAACTATATCATCACAATGTATAAAACAATTCTCCGGTCTGTTCCCGGAACCAAAACCGAGAGTGGTTATAATGCTGCCATCCTCTGTCCAATGAAGGGCTTTGTAGTTTTCATTGTTAAAGATCAATACAAGTCCTTTTTCTTTCTCCTCCTCTGTAAATCCCCTTTTTCCTATTGTAGTGCGGTCAGAATACCTGATAATAATAAAAACCCTGCCAAAGTCATTCAGCAGATCATAGAAAAGATTCTGAAGATATTTGATCTGAGCTTTCATAAATTAAACTATAATTAATTTAAGCTAACCAATCTTTTATGACCACATTAATCTCCTTTTTAACAACCACGGGTTTTACTGTCTTGTTCACGATATCTTTTGTATTCCCGACTTTTAATTTGGTAAAGAGTAATCCGAACTTGTCTTCGAGTTCTTTCATTATCGGACCTTTAACATCTGCCGGAAGATCCCACCATTTTTTCTTTAATGGGCCGAATCCTTTTTTCCTTGTGCTGTAGATGAATTGTTCTTCGGTCTGTCCCTCTTTTCGCTCCTTTGCATATTCTTTCTTTATGAACTCATAGACCTTATCCTTAAATTCTTTCGGCATTACCTTACTGTCGTATATAATATTCTGGAATCCTGTTGCGAGATGGACTTCCGATGTACCTGTCTCCGGGAACATATGGAATGCCTCATCCGGCAATGTTGATGCACCATGCTGCACGCAGCCTGAAAGCCCGTATTCCTTTCTTGCCATATCCGACAATGTCCTGAGCGTATCAAAATCTATCTTGACCTTTGCGAGCGTACCGTCAGGAAGCACAACACCGCCGTGAGCAGTTCCAGTCTGAACACTGAGTTTACTCAACCCTTTGCCTGCCTTAAATATCTCCTCGAATCCATCGAGATAAGCCCTGAGTTCGTCTGGATTACTGTTCTTGCCGCCGATCTCACCGATCTCTCCGCCGATAGAGATATTTATTCCCTTTGGCTGTATCTCTCTTATATATGTACCCAAATTAGCAGCAATCTCGAAGTTCGGTCTCTGCTGTTCTTTTATCGTCGGCCTTTCAAGATCAACCAATGTCGAAGAATCAATGTCAATATTATAAAACTCTGCCTCTATCGCCTCTTTAATCAGTCCCCTTACATAATCCGTCTCAGGCTTCGGGTCTGCAAGATAATTCTTCCTTACGAGCTGGAAATGGTCTCCCTGTATAAAAACAGGACCTACGAATCCTTCTTTGACTGCTGCTGCAAGTACTACAGTGGAATATTCGAGAGGTCTCTGCTTGGTATAACCTATTTCGGAGCGGGCTATTTCGAATATGAGTGCCCCTACATTCATCTCATTTGCCTTTCTGAAGATAGCCTTTGCAGTGTCGTAGGTGAGACCTCTGATATTGATTGCAGGTACGGTAAAGCCGGGATAACTTTTCCCCATCTCTTCGTATAATTCCTGTATGGACGCGGGCACAGCACCTGCTGACTTTGCAGCCTCTTTAATCAGGGTGAAGAGTGCGATTTGTCCATCCTTATCCCCGGTAAACACTGCTTCATAAACAAGCTCATCCATCACTGCCCTCAGCCCTGCCTTATCCTTTAGCTCAAGGGTACCGTTTTTGATTGATAGAATATTCCCTAACTTTTTAATATCCATTTGACCCTCCTAAATTTAATATTTATAGAATAATTAAGCACAAAACTTCACTATGCAATCAATAAAAGCCATGATAATCTTAACACACTTTATAATCAGATTCTATATCAAAAATTATATGGCAGGGAGTTAAAGGATGGACGTAAACGGAATGCTAAACCTTTTCTTTTACCGTCTTCTTATTCACATAAAATTGCTGTACGATCGAGAGGATGTTGTTTACAAGCCAGTAGAGGACAAGGCCCGAGGCAAAGCTCAGGAACATAAATGTGAAGATAACCGGCATAAACATCATTATCTTCTGCTGTTTCGGGTCTGCCGATGATGGGGTCATCTTTTGCTGGATGACCATAGTTATACCCATAACAATCGGCAGGATATAGTATGGATCCTTTGCGGAAAGGTCATTTACCCAGAGCATAAAAGGCGCACCCCTCAGTTCGATGGCAACAGACAAAATCTTATAAAGGGCAAAGAATACCGGGATCTGGAGAAGCATTGGAAGGCAACCACCCAACGGATTTACTTTGTATTTTTTATAAAGCTCCATTGTCTCTTTTTGCATGCGTTGGGGGTCTTTTTTATATTTTTCTTTTATCTCATTCATCCTGGGCTGTATCTCCTGTAACTTACGCATAGACTGCTGACTTTTATTTATTAGAGGAATGAAGGGGATTCGGGTAACAATAGTAAGGAGGATTATCGCCAATCCATAATTTCCGAGAATCTTATAAAATAGTTTCAGCAGCCAGAATAACGGCCTCGATATAATGGAGAAGAAGCCGAAATCGACTATATGCTCAAGCCCAACATGCAGTTCTTTGAGTCTGTCATGTTCTTTCGGTCCGGCATAAACCAGAAAACTATTAACACCGGATTTACCCTTAAATGCAATAACCGATGCATCCTGAACCTTCCATACCCTTGCCTCATGCATTTGACTTATAGGCACTATACCAGCAAAGAAGTATTTATCTTCCTGCGCGATCCATTTCAGGTCGCCTTGATAGCTTTTTACTTCTTTCAGCTTTTTTGTATCTATTTCTATTCTATCGGCTTCTTTCAGTAGTATAGGACCATGATGTGCCGATTCGTCTTTTACATCGGAAATCCCGAAATCGGTTCCTACGGTTATCCAGTATTCCGAAAGACCCGCGACCTCATCCTTAAGATCGAACTTATAGCTGTCATGATAAAATGTGTATGTCCTTCTTATAGAATATTCGGGAGCCGCGTACTCAAAGACAATAGAGCCCGAAGGCATACCATTATCCAAACTGAGGTCCTTCCCGGAAAGGTTGAAATTTATTTTTGAGAGGGCGAAGTTATTATCGTTACCTATACTAAGCGGTGGGTATAAGCTTACTCCCTTCCGAAGAACAACGGCCATCCCCTCTTTATCCTTATGCTTTTTTAATTCCCATTTTTTTATTGTTCCACCGCTTGACGAGAGTGTAGCAGAATACAACGCCGTCTCTACTTTAATTTCTTTTTCTCCGGCAGGGGCGGTAACTGCAGTCGGCACAGATACGGACTTTACCGGTTCCTGCGGCCTTTCTTCTTTTTTCTCAACCTTTGCTTTTGCCGGCTGTTTCGGTACTGGTTTTACAAATAAATACTGATACCCCACAAGGATAACAATCGAAAGGACTATTGCGATCAGAGTTCTTTTTTCCGTATCCATGATTATCTATCTCACAGGGTCGTATCCACCGGGATGGAATGGATGACACCTGCTTATCCTCCTGATCGTTAAGGAAGTGCCTTTTACAGTACCGTGCTTCTCTATCGCCTCTATTGCGTATTCGGAACACGTAGGTGTAAACCTGCAGTTGTTCGGCAGAAGGGGTGAAATTAAATATCTATAAGCTTTTATGATGCTTAGCAGTATCTTTTTCATATCGTCGATGTTATTATTTGTCCTGCAGGCATACAATTACCACACATTAATTAAAGATTTCATGGGTTCTACGTCCGGCTGCCTGTCTCAACTCATGCGTTCAAGAAAGCCATGCGTACGTTTCCTCTTAATCTTGTGTGGATGATATGTAGTATAAGTTCCCATAGTCATTCTCCGAAAGAAAAGTATAATCTTTTGATAAAAATAAAGTCAAGCTGCCGAAATTTTATGCCGAAATTTTATTCGGATAGTGGTAGAATAATATCCATATCTTTTGGAGGATTTTATGCGGTGTATATTCTGTGAGATTGCAGAGAGAAAAAGGCCTGCGAGGATTATTTATGAAGATGATCTTACCGTAGCATTTGAGGACGTTAACCCTCAGTCACCTGTGCATGTCCTTGTGATTCCAAAAAAACACATCTCCACAAACCTCGATCTCAAAAAAGAGGACAATGAACTCATCGGTCATATGTTTCAGGTTGCAAACAGGATTGCGGGGGATAAAGGTATAGCAGAACGCGGATTCAGACTGGTAATAAACTGCAATCCGGAATCGGGACAGACCGTTTTCCATGTCCACCTTCATATCCTCGGCGGCCGCCGTATGCACTGGCCTCCCGGTTAATAGCGATACTCCATCCATTATCCAACCCTCTTTTATCTTGCTTCCCAATCAATCTCCTGTGTTATAGCCTGGTAGAGACGGAGTGCTGCAGCCTTGTCAATGGGTTCAAGGCGGTTGTACATTTCTACGGCAAGGTCCTTTTTGCCTATACTTGCATAAACAAACCCGAGACCTTCGAGAGCGCTGATATTATTCGGGTCAATCTGTAGGGCCTTTTGAAAGGCGTCTATAGATTCCTTTGCCCTATCCATATAAATATTAATGAGGCTTAGGCCGACGCCGGCATGATAATCCGGAACATCCGGTGATATCTCGACTGCCTTTCGATACTGCTGCAAGGCGGTTTCCGCATATTTCATATTAAGAAGGGTTGCACCGTACCATGCATAAATATCCGGATTAGCAGGCCACTTCCCGATCCCTTTTCTTAAAAGTTCCGCAGCCTTTCCGTATTCCTCTTTGCCGTACTGCGTTGAAACATCTTTTATAAGTAATTCGATTTCTCTTTTCTGTATTTCGGCTTCCAATCTTTGATTTTTCTCCACATCCCCTGCCCCTTCTATGTTTCCAGATTGCTCGATTATAACGATCGGAGGGAGCGGAGTTTTTTCATACGAGCTGATAACCTGTTCTTCCGCCCTGCTCTCTTTAAGAATAACGGCTTCGGATATCGTATCACCGGCATTATTCAGTAATTCCTTTGCAGAGGCGTAGTCCCTGAATCTCCCAAGCCTAACACTGAAATATCTGCCGATCTTTTCTATCCTGAGGCCATCAAGGTCTTTTTCATTCATCTTTTTGGTCAATGCATTAAACTCATTTGCAGCCTGTTCAAGCAAGGTGAAATTTTTTATATTTAAAGTGTAATATTCCTCAAGTGCCGGAGATTTTTTTATCGGGACATCGGAAGATGAGGCAACCGGAAAGGTTTTCTCATATAGTTTTGCAATATGCGCGTCCTCGGGATCAACTGCTTTTACTATGAAGGCATCATGCGCCAATGCCTTGACTTTTTTCAGTAGCTTACCGGCCCCGGCAAGATCGTCGAATTTTCCTATTCTTATAACAATATATTTGTTTTTCTGCTCTATCCTGAGATAATTGCGATCCTCATCTTTCATAGCTTCATAAAGCGAATTAAAATGTTTCTTTGCATAAACGAATGAGGCAGGTGTATATGTTGCAGTCTGTATTGTATAGAAGCCTTCGGAGGCTGCGGCAATGCCAGATAGGAGAGAAAATATAAAGATGGGCAGCAGGGTATAAATCAGGGTATAAATAATGGAGAAATTACGTCTCATAGTTCTTCAATATAATAAGCAAGACAAGGCGGTTTTTCAAGCGTATCCATATTCATGTTTTCATGGTTTATAGTATTTTTTCATCTCCTTTATGTATTCCTGTTCGACAATGCCTTCCGGGTAGTCGTGCGGATATTTATAACCGGTACCATGGCCGAGTTTTTTTGCGCCGGGATAATGACTGTCCTTAAGGTGATCCGGCACTTCCATGGTCTCCTCCGTTGCGACATCCTTCAATGCATCTTCTATTGCCATATAGGCAGCGTTGCCTTTCGGTGCGTTAGCAATATAGATAACCGCCTCTGCCAGAGGGATACGTGCCTCCGGCATACCGACGAACTCCACAGCCTTTAGGGCAGAAGTGGCAAGCACCAATGCCATCGGGTCTTTAAGTCCCACGTCCTCGGCAGCACAGATGACTATACGCCTTGCTATAAATCTCGGATCCTCTCCGGCATATATCATCTTTGCAAGGTAATAGATCGCTGCATCGGGGTCGGAGCCTCTCATGCTCTTTATGAATGCAGAGATTGTGTCATAGTGTTGATCTCCTTTCCTGTCATAAACAACTGCTTTTTTCTGAATGGATTCTTCTGCCGTCTCTCTCGTAATTACAACCCTTCCACTGTCATCCGGAGGTGTTGTAAGAACCGCTATCTCTAATGCCGAGAGAGCCTTTCTTGCGTCGCCGTCCGACATCTTTGCGATGTGTTCGAGACTACCATCCATTACAGAGATATTCAAACCGCCGAGACCCCTTTCTTTATCATCCAGTGCATTTTTCAGAACCACAAGCAATTCTTCCGAAGAAAGCGGTTTTAGTTCAAATACCTGACTCCTCGAAAGAAGGGCGGAATTGACATAAAAAAAAGGGTTCTCCACTGTGGCTGCTATCAATGTGATATTACCCTCTTCTACATCCGGCAAAAGGGCATCTTGCTGGAGTTTATTGAACCTGTGAATCTCATCGAGGAATAATATCGTTCTGCCGCCCGATAATTTATTGCCCCTTGCCTTTTTTATCACCTTCCTGAGTTCTTCGAGTCCTACGGTTGCCGCATTAAGCCATTCGAAATAGGCATTGGTCCGATTGGCAATAACCTTTGCCAGAGCGGTCTTACCGGTTCCCGGCGGGCCGTAAAGAATTATAGAAGTAATTCTATCAGCCTCGATAGCCCTTCTTAACAGTTTCCCCTCCCCTAAAATATGTCTCTGCCCGATATACTCCTCAATGGTCAGCGGACACATACGGTAGGCCAATGGCTCTTTTAAATCGCTATTTTTGTTGAACAGCCCCATAAATAATGCTGTCTAAATAGACAGGTAGAAGCAGGATATTGTATTTGAGCGGATTTATTTTGCCGATATTCAATAAATTATATCTAAGATAAATAATGAGGCAAAATACCTCGGAGGCCGCAACAGCGACCGAGAATGAGCAAAAATATTGTATCCTGCTTCTATATCTCATTTCTTGATATTCTTAAGGCTCTCTAACGTTGCCTTTAGCATTTCTTTTTCACCCCGGCGAATCTTCGAAGGCTCGGGCTTACAGACAGGACAGTATAGCTCCCCCAGATCCATGAGGCACACATGCCCTCATTCAGGGCAGCATATACATTTGTCCAACGGTTCTTTGCAAACAGAACATATCTCCATAATTGTAATTATATCACGTTATTCGATTTCCTCTATGAAGAAATTGCTTTCCTTTTCTTCCTTTATGGTAGATGACGGCCCGTGTCCCGCAAAAATTTTAGTATCCGGCGGTAATGAGATCAACCGAGAAAACGATCTTTTTAGTTTGCCCATATCTCCGCCGTAAAAATCCGTTCTTCCAACCGCTCCGGCAAACAATGTATCTCCGGTGAATATAGTATCTTCACCATACAAACATATCCCGCCGGGACTATGTCCGGGTGTGTGAAGAACCTCGAATCTTAGATTTCCAATCTGCAATTTATCTCCTTCATCCACAAACATATCAGGCTCCGGCAATGGTTCAAGTTCATAACCCCATAATGCCGCCTGATCCCTCGCAGCATTATATATCTCAAGATCATCCTTGTGTATTACTATCTTTGCACCCGTTTCATTCCTAACATCGGATACGGCTCCTACATGATCGAAGTGGGTATGTGTACAAATAATATATTTAACCTTGAGATTGCCCTCCCTTATCGCATCGATTATTCTGTCCGGTTCGTCTCCGGGGTCTATAACCATAGTTTCTTTCGTCCCTTCATCCGCAACTATAAAACAATTCTCTTCCAATGGTCCGACTATGAGATTCTTAATCAGCATATGATCTCCTCCCACGAATTTTCTTTTTAAACATATCCGATAAATAACCCATCTCTTCGCTCTTAAGCAGATAGCTAATGAAGAGATAAATCCCTATGCATACTATAATCCCGCCTGAAAGATAGCCGGTCTTTTCAATGACCCTGCCGCCCTGCATCCACATTTCACTCCGGAGCAATAACCATCCCGATGTTCCCATTACGGAGGAGGCAAATAATATTTTTACAAAGGACATTATAATTCTCCTTGCATCAAGGCGTTTTAACTTCTTCCTGAGGAAATAAAAAAGAAGGAAAAAATTCACCCCCGATGCAATTGCATTTGCAAAGGCAAGTCCGCTGTGCTTTAACGGCTTCATCAATATAACACTCATAATGATGTTTGTAAGCAGTGCTGCAACCGCAATCTTCACCGGCGTTTTCGTATCCTGCATGGAATAAAAACTCGCCGTAACTATCCTCACGCCGACAACCGCCCATATGCCCAGAGAATAAAACAGCAGGGACTGGGATGTCCCAACAGTCGCAGCATAATCGAATCTGCCTCTCTGAAATAATATATTCACGATCGGTTCTCTTAACGCGATCAATCCCGCCATTGCCGGAATCGTAATAAAAAAAAGCAGTCTCAGTGCGAATGAAAAATCATCCCTAAGGCTATCGATATCCCCTTTCACTGCATGCTCCGACAGGGTCGGCAGTACCGCCATCCCCATCGCAACACCGAATATCCCGATGGGGAATTGGATAAGTCGCATCGAATAATAGAGATACGTTATGCTTCCTTCCGGCAGATATGACGCAAGGATCGTACTTATAAAAATATTTATCTGCGCAACTGCCATTCCCATCGTTGCCGGCAAAATAAGTATGGACATCTTCTTCAGTCCCGGATGCCTGAAATCATATTCCGGTTTAAGGCTGTACCCGTTTTTAAAAAAGGTAGGAAGCTGAAATGCAAACTGCATAAGCCCTCCCAATATAACGCCGATTGCAACTGCGATAATAGGTTGCTCCATTTGGGAAGCAAGTAAAAGCACGGTGATTATTATCGAGATATTCAGCATTGCAGGAGCGAGTGCGGGAATGAAAAATACGCGTCTCGTATTCAATGCGCCCATGACCAACGCTGCGAGGCTGATAAATAGAAGGAATGGGAACATTACCCGCGTTAACAGGACTGCGAGTGAAAATTTTTCTGGCGTCTTGAGAAACCCGGGAGCTATTACCGTTACGATAGAAGGGGTAAAGACAATCCCGACAAGGCAAAACAGACCGACAAAGATAAAAATAAATGTAAACGTAATCTTTACAAGCCTCTTTGCCTCTTCTTCCCCCTGTTTTGTCCGATGCTCCGTCAAAACGGGTATAAACGCAGAGGACATCGCTCCCTCTGCAAAAAGCTCTCTCAAAAGATTAGGAATCCTGAAGGCAACAAAAAAGGTATCGGAAAGTCCGGTGGCCCCGAAATAGACGGCAAGGATCATATCCTTTACATAGCCGAGTATTCGGCTGATAAACGTGGCTACGGACATGAGACCGGCGGCCCTCGTTATATTTCTTTTTTCATCCATCGATGTTTAAAACGCAACCGCAACTATTACGCACATAACATTTCTTCAAGACATAATTCGACTACCTCTTTTAAATTTTTTTGAAGTTCATCTAAAGTTTCGGCTTGTGTATGAGCACCGGGGATTCCCGGAACAACCGCCACATATAATCCTATTTCCGGATCTTTTTCTATATATCCAACTGTTCTATACATTTTTAACCCTCCTCTCGATTGGCTTTAGTCAATTATAACAAATTTAAAATCTATGCGGGTGCCGGCCAATAGTGCTATTTGAGGATTTTATGAAAATAATCCGGAATTTGATACAAAGATATTCATCCGGGATATATCAGGCAGGGTAATTAAAAAGATGTAAGTGAGGAATATTAGGAGAACCCACGAATCGGAGCTATATTTTTTACAGATGTTTGAGACATCCTTTTGCCTTGCATGTTACATCATATATAGTGTAGCATAATCCATGAGCCAAAAATGGCACATTCTTTATTATGAAACAATAGACGGTAAAGTCCGATTCAAAATTTTATAGATTTACGCAAAAACAGGGATCTGGCAAAGATATTCAGCTGGCTTTCTCTGTTAGAACAACATGGGCCGACACTGCCAAGACCATATGCTGATCTGTTGACTGATGGCATTCATGAATTGAGGATAAAGCTGTCTGGAGAACAGTTGCGTATTTTATACTTTTTTTGTTTTAAAAATTTCATTGTTTTAACACATGCCTTCACCAAACATACAAACGAAGTACCAAAGGCAGAGATTAAAAAGGCAAAGGCTTATCGTGATGATTTCTTATCACGGTTTAATGAAAAGAATTTAAAGGAGGCAATCAATGAAAACCTTTAGAAAACACCTTAAGAAAAAATTAAAGAACGAGAAGTTTAAAAGACTTTATAACGAGGAGCAGAAACTTGCGGAACTCTCACTCAGAATTCTCAACACCCGTGAACATTTTGGCCTTTCCCAGAGAGATGTTGCCAGAAGGGCAAAAATTACTCAGCAACAGTTGTCAAAGCTGGAAAACGGTATAAATTGCACAATGGGTACATTCCTTAAGGTATGCAATGCTCTCGGCATTAAAATAGATCTTGAACTGCCGAAAAACATCCGCAAAGCAACGTAATTTATTTTCATGGTGAGCATGAGGGAGGAGGGAGTTTTTATGTGAGGGGGAATGAGAAAAACATGGGAATCGTCCTTATGTTTTCCCCCTTCGCTAAATGTTGCTCTGACTCCCACTTTTCTAAAAACTTTGCTATAGATAAGTGCCAAGCAGCCAGGCGTTTATGAAACAATAGTACGAAAGCAGAGATAAAGGCACACACCCCTTAGTCCCCTCTTAATAGAGGGGAAATAAGGAACGAAATATTTACCCACTTGAAATGAGAAAAAGCCATTTTGTTAAGCATGAGGATTTGTCTAACATGAATAAAGAAAACATTACAAAAGAGATTAAACGAATTAAAGATAAAATCGTCGAGCAGTACCGTCCGCAAAAGATAATCTTATTTGGTTCTTATGCTTATGGAAAGCCCGACTATGATTCAGATGTAGATTTTCTGATCATTATGCCTTTTAAAGGGAAAGGACAATACAAAGCGATTGAAATACTTGAAGGTATTAGCTCTTCCATCCCTATCGATCTTCTTGTGCGTACGCCGGCACAAGTGAAAACACGTATCGCTCAGAATGATTTTTTCATGCGCAGGGTTCTGACAAAAGGCAAGATTCTTTATGAAGCCCCTCACTAAGGAATGGGTTGCAAAGGCAGAGGGTGATTTTGCCACTGCTCGCCGCGAACTGCGGGCCCGCACAAATCACCCAATTACGATGCCGCATGTTTTCATGCACAACAATGCGCTGAAAAATATCTGAAGGCACTGCTTCAAGAGAATACAATCGAGTTTGGCAGGACACATAACCTCACCGCTCTGTTGGACAGGGTGGTGACTGCTTATCCACTTTTGGAAGCTTTGAGACCATTGTTAACAGCACTGAACATTTTTGCTGTAGATTTTCGATATCCGGGTGAGAGTGCTGACAAAGAGCTTGCTACAAAAGCTATAAATCTGTGCAAAGAAGTGCGCAAGATCATCAGAGAAGTGCTGAGGCTGAGAGCGTGAGAGAATGGACTCTCCTTCAAAGACATCGAAGCTTACATTATCAACAGCAGTGATCTGCCCGAACTTCTTTGTTATACCTGAGACCTCAACTGCCTTTGAATATTGCATATTAATTACTATTTACTTTACCATAATCCATAGCGTCACCCTAAAATCTTTGCACGGAATCCGGTAAAAGAATTGATATCGAAAATGTTTTAGAGATAATTTTTGGCGGGTCGCTTTCGACAAAACAGCCGGTTAATCCCTCGACAGAATGCTGTCTAATGTATTTTTTGCCTTTCATTCATCAGGTAGGGATGTCATTTTCGAAAATAAGCCGGAATACTATAAAAAGGCACTTTGTAACTTATGGACAAATAAATAAAATTTGCCGTGTCGTAAGCGGTATCTAAGAAGATGTCGAAAATCGCTTTTCGACATCTTTGATGGGAATTATTAATATGTTGAAATAAAGCCAAATTATTCCTTAATGTTGTCAATCTTAAACCTAAGCTATTTATAGGCTCTCCCTCTTAAATCCACCTTTTCAACATATAAAGTCTCCTCCTGTTTCTTTATTTCAAAGATAATCCGTATATCCCCTTTCCTTAATCTATAATAGCCGTCCCAATCTCCAACAAGCTTTTTCAGGTTAATGTTTACATCAATACCTTTCAATCTCAGCAGAAACTTCTTCAATTCCTCGGATACATCAGTATGCAGTTTATTCTTCTGAATGAATTTATAAGCATCTTTTGAATATTCAATTTCCCATGTCATATCTTTACGAACTCACTGTAACCGGTGTCTTTTTTCAAAGATGGTTTTCCATGCTGTTTTTGAATATCCCTCATTTCTTCTTCAGAAACAGGCGGGATGTTTTTCAAAAACAGTTCAAACGATTCCTCATGAATAACTTCCCTTACCGCTTCTTTAATGAGTCCGTAAAGTTCCTCTTTATTTATGGTCAATTGTTTAGTTCCCATTCTTTGACCTCCCTTATGGTAATTCCTGGAAAAATCAATATCCCACTTCAAATTTCAACCTCTACTGTCCTTGCTGCTTTACGAGATGGCTTATTGTAAAGCCTTTCGATATCCTTTTGTTCTTTTTCCGAAACCAAAGGCAGAAGCAATGCCCTGAATTTCATAAGCTCTTGTGTCAGCACTTCGCGGACACTTTCTTTTACTACCGTTTCTAATTCTTTTTTAGGCATGGCAATTGTACTCATAGCCCTCCTCCTTCCTATTGAACTACATTCTTTTTTAGAGCCTTATTCCCGATAAAATACATACAAGATTATACCATATGTCAGAATGTAGTTAATGGTTTGGCTAATAAGTTCAAATAGTCGGTGGCACTACTGAGATTGAGGCACTGAAAAATGCAAAGGCTGCGGTCAAGGGATACCTTGAAATAAGTAGAAAAGACAGACTTCCAATCCCTCATAAAGGCTCATTTTATTTCACCCTCTCCATCAATTCAAAAAACCTCTCCTTTGTCATTCTGATTCTTCAAAAGCCCATACTTCTAATTCTCCCATCAAGATACACCCTCAACCTGTTCCTTCTGCACAGGAAAAGTTTAACCTAATGGGGAAAATAGAATCAAATGCTTTCGTTAATCCGATTCTAATATTTTATCTCGTTGTTAAAGCTTTTGAAGTGTGTCTGTACGCCTTAATGCAACGTAGGTTATGCCGACCTTATCTCCTTTATGCTTTTTATCTCACCGATCAGTATGAGTGCATCTCCCGCATCGAGTCTCTCATCTCCTGAGGGATTGAATACATACCTTTCTTTCTTTTTAACGGCAACAACACTCAGACCCCTTTTCTCCGGAAGCCCGGATTCTTTCAAGGTCTTGCCGGCAAAAATAGAATCCTCGGTTATCGAAACATCCTCCACCCTGTAAGTCTCCTCCTGCCCTTTGAGCATCGTGTCGAGGAAAGATACCGCCTCGGGACGTACCATTGCAGATGCCATCCTTAGCCCGCCTATATGCTTTGGAAGAACTACCCCGTCGGCCCCGGCCCTTACCATCTTTTCCTCTGACTCATCCTCCTCTGCCTTTGAAACGATCCTCAACGATGGGTTTATGCCTTTTGCGGTTAAGATCAAGAGAAGGTTTTCCGCATCCGTATGGAGCGAACAGAAAACGCCCTTTGCTTTCGCAGCGTTCGCAGACCTAAGAACCGAACTGCTCGTTGAATCGCCCTTAATAACAAGCATTCCGCGTCCTGCCGATTCTCTGCAAACATCTTCGCTTGTATCTATTGCAACAAAGTTCCTTCCCGTCTGATGCAGCTCTTCGATAATGTGCCTTCCAATAGTGCCTATCCCGCAGACGATATAATGTCCGGTCAATCCTGATATGCTTTTCTCCATCTTTCGCCTCCTAAGTATTTCGCTCAATTCGCCTTCGACCAAAAAGGCCGTAAAGGTTGATATCCCGAAAAGCAGGATGCCCATTCCGAATATGATCAGGAATATCGTGAATATCCTGCCCTGCTGTGAAAGGGGATTCACCTCCATGAATCCGACCGAAGCTATCGTAATAACGGTCATGTAAAACGAATCCAGAAACCTCCATTTTTCTATCAGCATATAACCGAGGGTCCCCGATACAATGACGATAACGAGAAGTATAAGGGCAAACAGAAGTCTTTTTATCATTCAAGGATTATAGCAAAAAAACACGGAGAAATTTGTAAAATATACTACGAGAAATTGTACCTGGACACGATAGCCTCTTACTGTGTCCCAACAGTTTCCATCAATGAGAATGTGATAGGAACAACGATATCTCCATCTGCCGACGGTAAGGGGGCAGCCTTCTTTATTATATTAAGTGCTGCGGAGTCGAGTATTTCGGACCCGGAGCTTTTCCTTATTTTTATAGATTGAGGGTCCCCCTTAACATCAATCGAAAACTCTGCTACTACAGTACCCTCGATCCTCTTTTTCCTTGCGAGGAAGGGATATGTCTTTGCTTTTTCGATTGCCAATCTGATGAGTGAATATAAAGACGTAGAAGGAGTTCCATCGGTTGAACTCCCGGCAGATAGAGCGGGTTCGACAGAATTCGTTTGCCCGGAAATCAAACCTGCATATTGTTCTGTTGAGGCTTGTGCAAATGTTTTGTTTTTACCTGAAAATATCTTTTCACCCTCCCCTCTATCCCCTCCCGTCAAGGGAGGGGAATAAAAAAGGTGCTCTCCCATTACGGGAGGGGATGGATATAGCAGTCCCTCTCCCTTTGCGCGAGAGGGCAAGGGTGAGGGAATAATATGTTGTCCCCTCTCCCCTTGCGGGAGAGGGTTAGGGTGAGGGGACAAAACAATTGTTTCCTCTCTAAACAAAGAAACAATTAGATTATCTGTGGGGACACGGAATACCGTGTCCCCTGTCCTTTTTCCGACAACAGCGATAGAAACAAAAAGCACTGTATGGATCATTATCGAGGCGAATATGTTCTGCCTGATGTTCATTAGCTTATCTATGAATTTTCTCTGACGTAGACAGGACATAGTATTTGAGCGGTTTCATTTTGTCGATATTCAAACACCCCCCTTTGTCCCCCCTTAATAAGGGGGAATTAAAGGGGGTGAGGCAAAATGCCTCGGAGGTCGAAGACCGAGAATGAGCGAAAATGCTATGTCCTGTCTGCTTAAGCATAGTTTATGATAATGCGGGTTAGAAAATAAAATTCAATCCCGCGATAAATTGCTGCGGCGGCATCGGATAATCCTTTACCGTCTCGAACTCTCTATCGAGAATATTTTTCCCTGTGATGAATACCTCTCCGGTAACGTTATCCGACAGCTTTACCTTTTGACCGAGCTTTCCATCAAGGACAAAATATGATCCCGGATCCCTTGACTGTACAACGTAGTTTGATACATAACTGCCTTCCAATGAAACCGTCATGCCTTTTATAGGATAGACAGACGTTGTCCCTCTTAATTGGTGTCTTGAGGAGAACCTGATCTTCTCTCCCGTATCTAAGTCTTTTGTATCCATGAATGTATAGCTTAACCCTGCATCTGCGATCTTTATATGGAGTTTTCCTTCGATTTCAACTCCACTTACCCTTGCCTTTGCAACATTTACAGGTGTCCACCTCCACGGGCTTGTCTCCTGCCATTGAATAAGGTCTCTCGATTTTTTTTCGAATGCAACTAACCTGGCACTTCCCATATCGCCAAAGAATTTTTGAACACCAGCCTCATACTCCGTTGATTTCTCGGGCTTGATGTCCGGATTGCCTGCTGCCCAGCCTGTATCCGGCCAGAAGATGTCATTCATGGTAGGGACACGGAAACCCTTACCCGCGGAAAAGGTAACATTTGTTCTGCCGGGCAATCTTACCAGAAAAGATGCCTTGGGACTTATCCTGCTATCGTCACCGATATCATCGTACCTTGCCCCGAGCGTTAAAAGTATTTTTTCCGATATAGACGTCTCGTTCTGCAAAAAGACGCCTTTTCTTGTCCTGCTCTGTTCCCCGATAGAGTTGAAAGAATATAAGTTATCACGGCTGTCTACGGCTTCTGCCAATAGTTCTATCCCTCCGGTGAGCAGGTTTGACGAACCGAGCGTTATACTGTGCTGTAAATCAAGGCCGCTGACATAGTTTTTGTGCGTGTTGTCTTCGCTTCCCGGATTTACATAGTCTATTCTCGAATTATGGCTGTAGAGTTTTAATACGGTATCTTTTATCTTTAGCCCGATGCCGAGCAAAAAGTTTTCATCGGTCTGGATTGCAGAGGGAGTCGTCCATGTAGTAGACCCCGGTGATCCTGCATCCTTATGGTTATAGTCTATTGTGAGATCGGCATGGATATCTTTTGAGAGATCGTAGGTAAACTTTGTATCTACCGCATCAATATCATAATCCGAATTTGTCCTGAACCCTTCCGAACTCTCCTTAGAGACGGAGAGATAAAAGCCTGCATCCCCGATCTTTCTTGATGTGTTGATACCAAGGTTCCTCGTTGCAAATCTTCCATATGATGCACTGATCGTCGTTATCGGCTTATCGGGTATCCGTGTGATTACGTTTATGACGCCACCCATCGCATCCGCACCATAGAGGGCAGACGATGCGCCGCGGAGTATCTCGATCCTCTCTATATTTTCCACCGGAATAGTAATTGTATTAAGGTTAACCTGTCCATCCCCCGGCTTATTAAGACGCTTGCCGTCAATCAAGACCAAAACCTGTTCTGAGGTAGACCCCCTAAGTTTCACAGAGGCAGTTGCCCCGTGACTGCCATATTCGATCAGGCTAAGGCCGGTAACGTTTTTCACAACATCCGAAACATTCTCGTAACTGCCGGATTCGATCTGTTTTCTCGTTATTATAGTCACATCCTGTGCGATATCCTCTACTGATCCTTCTATCCTTGTGGCTGTAACGACTACTTCTCCTAATTCTAATCTTGCCGTCTTTTCCTCTGCTCCAACCACTGAACAGTAAATAGTGAACAGTGAACAGGCTAAAGACAGAAACATCATCCAGAATCTATTCATAAGATTTTTCTCCTTAATTTTTGATTTTGCATTTTGAATTATTCATTACTGGGCAGGGGCAAGCCCTGCCCCTACTTCTCACAAATACGGCCATAAGTATGAAGACATTGATTATAAATCCCTCCTAACCTCCCTTTGCCAAAGGGAGGAACATACCCCTCTTTGGCAAAGAGGGGCAAGGGGAGATTTTTCAATAAGAATGTCTTACTTATGCACTCATTAGTAACTTCTCACTTTTAATTTTTAACTTCACGTTGTATCCTGTCTCATAAAAACCTCCTCTTCCCTCGAAGGGTAATTAGTTTTGAGGTATTCAGGGTCTCCTGACTCAGGGCTATCTACTTACCAGCCTTCCCGTCCGCCGAGGCGGATAGTGGCATTGTAGGGGCGAACCTATGTGTTCGCCCTTTTTGTCTTTTGGGCAGACACGCAGGTCTGCCCCTACATGGCTTTCGCTCCCTTTACTGCCCCTACATGGCTTTCGCTCCCTTTACAGTTGCGGGGCAGTTCACGCTTCTCACGCGATTCCCCTCAAATACCTCTATGTGCTGCCAAAGGCAGCATTTTACAATTTATATTCGTATTCAAGCTGTTTTATAGAGTCTTCCCTAAGAATATATTTAACCTTATCCTCTGCGATCAATTTAAAGGCATGTTTTATTATTTCTTTATAGAATTCACAGAACTCGGCCTTTCCATACAAATTACCCCTTGCATACATCTCAGCAGGACAGGGCGAACCGCATATATGCCTGAAGTCGCAGGTATTGCACTCATCTATTTTCTCTACAACCCTGTTTCTTATCTCTTTAAAAGGTTTTGAGTTCATCGCCTTCTTAATTGACGTCTTAAAGATGTTCCCGCCTGAAAACTCCTTAAATCCGATAAACTCTCCGCATGGAACCATATCTCCGTTGGCTGTGATCGTTAGAAAAGTTCTTCCACCTCCGCAGGGTGAGATGTCGCACATCATACGCCTTGCTGAGGGCGATATTATCGCTAAGATTACATTGGCAAAATTGCCGATCACAATCTGT
>JACQXD010000034.1 GCA_016208875.1 Nitrospirota bacterium | reverse complement strand
CCCCCGCAAATCTCAAGAGGGTTTTCTGCACTACATCCGCTTTTCAGAATAAATGTTTTTATCTCACAGATGAAAGCTCATTGATCATATATCTTTTTGTTGTAATTTAATCTGCAACTGCGGAAGATGGGTTAGCCGATTTATCATCCCGCAGGCGCAGGAAAACCGGCTGTCTCAAGAGTCCCTCGTCCGTCCAGCCGTGGAAGATAACCTCGCAGACAAGTTCCGGCTTTACCCACGTGGCCGGAGTATTATTCGGCTCGACTTTAAAGGGGCAATCCTTTCGGATCAGGGGGTCTAATCTTTCGCGGATTTCCTTTAAATCTTCGATGCGAATCCGCCTCCCGAAAACGTATCTGTTTTTTTTTGCACGGAAGATTTCTCTGATTCGGCATTGAAAACCTCCTCCAGAGTCTTATCCGACACAACTGAACGGTTGTTTTTGAGAATGTCCTCCTTGATCGTATATCTGTCTTTTTTCTTCAAAAGCAGCCATGACCTCTCGTCTCTTCCTATCTTTACCAGAGCGAATTCACCCTTAAGCTTTTCCCCGTCGAGGACAAATTTCAAATCCCCTTTTCTTAATCCGTCCAGCAGAAGTTTCTCGCTTTCCTTTCTGTCTCTCACAGAAGGGTGATGATAAAAGCCCCTGTCCCAGATGATGACGCTTCCCGCACCGTAATTGCCCTCGGGGATAACGCCCTCAAAATCCTTATAATCAAACGGATGATCCTCGACCATAACGGCAAGCCTTTTTACGGAGGGATCGAGCGATGGCCCTTTTGGTACAGCCCAGCTCTTTAGCACTCCCTCAAACTCGAGCCTGAGATCATAATGGAGGTGCCGGGCAGCGTGTTTATGGATAACAAAGATGAGGCTGTCTCCTTTCTGCATGTCCGGGGACAGTCCCGATTCTACGACTTCGCTTCGCTCCGTCCGTAAATCCGGGACAGTCCCCTCATAACTCCCCCTTCCCCCTCTTAGCTTAAGAGGGGGTACCGAAGGCGGGGGCGTTATCTTAAGGACAGTTTCCTCCGGTTTCGGTTCGGGCGTCTTCCCGAATCTACGTTTGGATTTGTATTCCTTCAATCCCATGCTTAAATAATATCAAAGATTCAAGGTAAACAAGACACCCTCTCTCGTCGTATGTTTCCTCTTTTTATGAAAGCAGGAGACCCAAAGGCACTGCCCATAGGCGATCACCGAGTTTCACCATTTCAGCTCCGTTATATGCAAGCACAGCCGCGACACAATGCGGCGTTGAAGACAAGGAATATTTTGTGCACCTATGTTTTCCTAAGTTGAGTTTCCTTATTTGTATGCGTTATCGTGATGTTCAAATGCGTGGAATGTTATCTTATTTTCTTTGTCGTCTACTGAAAAAATTAAGACAAAATGTCCTATATGGACTCTTTTTTTGCCTTTAAGAACATTTCTTAAGGGTTTTCCGATTGCAGGATTTCCCGCTATTTGTAATATTTTCTTAGTTACAGCTTCATACAACAAGTTGTCCTTTTTAGCGAGTTTTCGTAGAGACCTTTCTAATTCATCTTTAATTTCAAATGAGTACATTTTTATCGACTTAAGCTTTTCAGATGAGATTCAAGTTCTTTTGTCGTCTTAAAAACTTTCCCTTTGCCTCTGCTTGCCTTCTCAACTCGCTTTACAAATTCCTCTTTGATTGCGATTTCAGGCGGGTACATCTGATCTTCCAGTGCAGATATAAGACTCCTTACAACATCTGCCTTAACCCTCTCTTCAATTTTTGGAAGCAGCCTTTCCACGAGGGCGTCTTCATCTATGACATGACTTCTTGCTTTCATAATCCACCTCAATCAATTCTTTGTCTCCTATTTTACCTTATTTCCCGAATATCTTCTTTCACTGTATGACATTATATACGCAACGCCTGAGAGCCGGCTAACGTAGCAGATGAGGATGACCTGAGGAAGGAAGCGAAAGATTTTTGATGCTATCCTGAACTGCATTTATTGATGTATTAATAATCCGGGAAATGTCCCTATGATTTCTTTTCGCGAATCCGCCTGTTGCGGACTATGGCACTTTTTCTTACTGTTCTCCGAGAAACGCCCTCTTTACTTTAATCCCGTCCCTGAGATTCTGGACGTTATCCTCAAGAGCAATCTTTCCCAGCCGCAGCACATAAACCCTTTTTTTTGTCTATTTGACATTTCATAATCTATTTTCCGTTTTTTCCTGTTTTGGAAAGTCATAACTCTATAACACATTAAACTACTTTAATTGATTTTTTCTAATAGTCTTTTGCAGGCAGTTTCCTCCATGGAAGGACCTTTATTGTCCCTTTGACTAACTCCTGCTCTCCGCCGTAAACAAGCAAAGCAGGAAGATCTCCTCTGCCCGATAATTCTCTCCACTTTATTAGATTGGTCAGAAATTCAGGAACAAAAGTCTGCCCGGATTTGATCTCAACCGTCTTCAGCAGATCGCCTTCTTCGAGCACAAGATCAATCTCCAACCCCTTGCTGTCACGCCAGAAATACAGATTCGACTGCAGTCCCTGATTGAAACAGGCCTTTAGAAACTCCGTTACTACAAGCGTCTCAAACAGCGCCCCGCGCTGAGCGTGAAAAGAAAGCTGTTCAGGGGCCCTGATCCCCAGCAGCCATGCCGCAAAACCTGTATCGCAGAAATACAGCTTCGGAGTTTTAACAAGGCGTTTATTGAAATTGCGGTAATGAGGCCGCAGCAGAAATATAATATAACTTGCCTCAAGCGCCGATATCCAGGAGGAGGCAGTATTATGGGTGATTCCGCAGTCTGCGGCCAAAGAGGACATGTTTAGCAATTGTCCGGTACGGGCCGCGCACATCTTCACAAAACGCTGAAAGGCTGATAGGTCCCTCACATTGATGAGTTGTCTTAAGTCTCTCTCGATATAGGTCGTCATATAGCCGGCAAACCAGTCAGCCGCCGCGAGTTCCCTGTCGTAAAGCGGTGGGTACTGTCCGCAAAACAGAAGGTCGGAAAGATTATCGGGAAGCCGCTTCGCCGCCTTCAGCTCACTTATCGAAAAAGGCAGTAAATGCACCAATCCCACCCTGCCGGCAAGGGATTGGCTTATGCCGGACAAAAGGCCGAACTGCTGTGAACCTGTAAGCATAAACTTGCCGGGCAGCATGTCCTTATCGACAAGGGTCTGAAGATAAGAAAATAGTTTGGGTGCGCGCTGCGCCTCATCCAGAACAACTCCATCCGGAAATCTCGACAGCAATCCTCTAGGGTCATCCTCGGCTATCATCAGCATGTCAGGGTCTTCAAGCGACAGATAAGGTTTTTTGGGAAATGTCATTCTGGCAAGCGTTGTCTTGCCGGATTGTCGGGGACCGGTTATGGCCACAATCGGGAATCCGCGTGCAAGACGCAGGAGAGTACGACTTGAATCCCTCTCGATCATAGCACTATGCTAAATCATGCTGAACAATATGTCAATTACATTTACAATTTGTACTGATTTAACCCGGTCACTCATTTTTTTATTCAGTGATTATGAGAATTAATTGGAACTTGATTCTTGTCGTCATAATATTACACGCCGCGATGACATTATGCCACTATGTCAAGGAACATTTTGTGCAGCAGGCTTCTTTGCAAAAGTCTTAGAAATCCTGCAAATTCTTGATACTATCCCGAACTGCATTTAGTGATGTATTAAATAATCAGGGAAATGTCCCTATGTTTCCTTCCCTATATAATGTCGGGATGCTCAAGTCCTTTATCGAAATGAAGCTGACTTCCAGTTCCCCATAGCGGCGCCGGTATAGAGTCATGACATTGGGGCTGAGCACAAAATTCCTGCCATCGGGATACAGTGAACGAAATACGGCAAGATTAGAAGGCTTGAAATCATCCGGATTAATTTTACATTCAACGGCGTCTACCCGCTTCCGGCTGCCTTCAATAACAAAATCTATTTCTCTGCCTGATTTATCTCTCCAGTAATGGAGACTCCGGTAGGCGGTAATTGTGCGCAAGGTATCGAGCACCAAATGTTCCCATAAAAGACCGCGGTCATCTTCGCGAATGCTGTCCCAGCCTCTAACAAAAGTGACAAAGCCTGTATCAAAGCAATAGCATTTGGGCCTGCGTGTAATTTCCCTCCGCCCGCCCCCCTGAAAAGGGGAAAGCAGATATACTGCATGGGCAATGCTCATGGCTTCCACATGGGCATTGACTGTGTGCCTGCTCAGGTCGCTTAACTGAGCGAGATGACTATAATCCACAAGCCCCCCGCTCTGGCGCATCAGCAAGTGTAATAACTTCATGAACCCTGTACGGTTCCTGATGCCGAAAAGCTCCTGAATGTCTCTGGCATAAAAACTATCCATCCATTCCGAAAAAAATGAGGTGTCTTTTTTTTCCGACATGAGAGGTTCCGGCAGCCCTCCATGCAAAAGTCGGCGGTCAAGTTGTTTTATGCCGAATTCATCCATGCACTCACTCCACAGCACAGGCGGCAGATAGATCGTTTGTTTTCGTCCTGAAAGACTATCGCGGAATTTTCTGGTTGCCGCCAAAGTGGAAGATCCCGTTGCAAGAACTTTCAGGCCGGGATAAGCATCCGCAGCAATTTTCAGCACACGGCTTGGGTCATCAAGTCTGTGTATCTCATCGAAAATAACTACAGTCCCTTTTTTCAGACTGTCATAGAAAGGTTCCGGATCGGCCATTTGGCGGTTTACCGACGGTAGATCGCAATTCATGTAAGTGGCGCCATGCAGCATTCGCGCTATGGTGGTTTTGCCTGCACGCCTGACCCCCGAGAGCCATACGACAGGCCGTTTTTTCCATGCTGTGTGAATCTTTCGTATCCAGAAAGGGCGACTGACCATTGTAATTAAACTTACCATTTAGACGGCTATTTGTCAAGTATGATACCAATATATGATACCAATATACCATATAGGCTCTAAGCTTCAACGACACCCTGAATCCTTCTCTTTATCATGCTGGTATTTTGAAAGGCATGAGAAAAACCTGAGTTGAAAACTAAAAGATAAGGGTCGAACACTTAGCAGTCATTGACCGATCAGGCAAATGTGCTAAAGATTTTTGATGCTATCCTGAATTGCATTTATTGATGTATAAATAATCCGGGAAATGTCCCTATGTTTTCCTCTTACAGCTTCAACGCTTGAAATGAGGCGACCAGCCACAGAGGTTGCAAAAAAATGAACAGGCTATCTCTGGTCGCCTCGATTGATTCGTTGTACACTGTCTTATTTTTGTTTTAATGGTCGATGTCCCTATTTTCTGTGTTCCTCTCCCCTATTTTCTGTGTTCCTCTCCCATTTTTGCGAAAGGATTCTTTGCATCCATTGTGACAGATCGGCATCCGTATAATCGGAACGGCGCAGGCGTAGATATCCCCATGACGTTCCTCTGTCAAGTTATGTAGTAGTGTACGACGACTTGAATCATCTACGGAATGTCCCCGCACTCAAAAGGATTGGAAAAAATGCTTTCATGCAGCTACAATGGGAGTTAGAATAGAAACTTCAGATGTTAGGAAAAAGGAGGAACGGTAATGAACATTAAAAGAATGGCGAATGTAGTATTGATTGCTGTGAGCTTTCTTATGCTCCCGGTAGCGAGCATCTCAGCGGAAGATGTCAAGATCAATCTGAAACAGGATGCCACGATCAGAGACATCCTGTTAACGCAGATCGGCAAACGGGTTGTGGTAAGGCTTGATTCAAGTGAAGAGATGGAAGGAACCGTTGTTACAGTCGGAGAAGGGCTTGTCCACATTGCAAAACTGTCAGGCAAGGATTTCTACGATGCGATTTTGCGTATCGATAGGATAAGTGCAGTAAGGATGAGGGTGCGAGACCGCTGAGTCTATGCCCGCTGCAATTCCGGCGGGCCCATGACTTAACGGAAAATTGAAAAGGAGGGAGATCGAATGAAAAGGATTACAGTGTTTTTTCCCGTGATATTTCTTTGTATGATGTTTTTCATCTTGCCGCTTGTCGCATTTGCCCTTGACCCGGGTTTTGCTAAGGGATCGCTCACGGTAAACGGCGAGGTTGTTCAACTCAGCAATGGCTATGCCCTTCTTCACGACAATGCAGAGAAGGTGCTTGATGATCCGAAAGAGCTTCGTATCCTGCTTACCGACCGGGAGGTTAAGGAAAGCACCCTGCGGGGGCTCGTCTTTCTGGAGATTGAGCAGATGGCAAAAGAAGGCAATGTTCGCGGGATATTACTCAAGTTGAACCCGGACAATCCCAATAAATTTATTATAACGTACCTGTATCCACCGACGCGTCCCGGCGCATTTCTTATCACGAAAACTATTAGTACAACCGGGACAGATGCCTTCAAAAAATTCAAGATTGCAAATGGGCGAATTACCGGCGAGCTTGAAGACCAGGACACCAGGATTGATACTGACCCGGACTCTCTGAAATTCGATATTGCCGTAAAATTTAATGTCCCGATGTTCAACGAACCTGCCATAACCGCAGACCTTAAAGGCAAAGAGGCAAAGAACAGTCCCCATGCAGTTCTCCTTCGCAAAAAGGCCGACGCTATGACGAAAGGTGATATGAAGGCACTGCAAAAGCTTTCGAGCGTTAAAGCCAATAAGATGTCCGAGGCCTTTCTTTCTCAGGCCGGACCCGAGGCTGTTGTCTATATGAAACAGGGTGGCGCTGAAATGAAAAAATTAGTCAAAAAAATAAGTCGTGTAGTGGTGCGCGGAGACCACGCAGTGATGCTGTTCGACGGCAAACAATGGGCCAACTTCGTTAAAGAGGACGGTGAGTGGAAGTCTGACGATTAGCGATTCAATGAACAGGTTCGCAGGAACCCTAAGCGGTTTCCAGAAGATTTCATGTTTCAGCTTACAGAGGTGACAGGAAATAGAAAAAAGGTGACAAATAGAAAAAAGGTGACAGGCTGAATTAATTTTACCCCTTCCTCACCCTCTCGACAAAGGCCTTGACATCGATGATCTTGATGCCGTGGAAGTGTTTGAGATTTCTGAGATGCGGGTCACGGGAGACGATGTAATCGGCCTTAGCTTCCATAGCACAGGCTAAAAACATATCATCTGTTGGATCATCAGCAATCTTATCAAACTTATAATGTCCTCCGGTGATTAAAGACCTTTCCATCACAATTCGTCAACATCTTCTTTTGAGGGCTTTAACTGTTTTGGGATGCGGGGATAATGGATTATCCGGTAAAGCTCGGCCATAATCTCCTTTGAGGTAACCAACATAAAAGCTCCATTAGCGGTCATATTCCTGAGTTCTTTAACCAGTTCTCCTCTTGGGAACGCCACGCTTAGCATCATGCTGGTATCGATAACAGCCTTAATTGTGGGCATGAGCCTTTGATCTTACTGCTGTCACTGCCTCATCAATAACCTTATCAATCTCTTCCTGCGAATAATCCTTAGCGCCTTTTGCAAGCCTGTCCGTAATCTCTCTGAACCTCTGAGACCATGACTTCTCAGGCTTGGGCCTCATCATCTTATTAACCTGATGTTTCACAATAACCCCCTCAAGGATTTTTTTAACCGCCTCTCTTTCATCTTCATCCAGGGCTGATACCATCTCAAACTGCTCCAGAAGCTCCCTATCCATGATCTTGCTTGCGGCGATCCCTGTAGCCTTATCAAAAACCAATTCGTCTATAGAAACCCCCAGGGCTTTAGCGAGTCTTATTACAACATCCAGAGTAGGAGACGAATTGTCCGTCTCATACCTCCTTATCTGAGAGATCGCCACGCCGCTTCTTTTAACAAGGCCTTCTTGCGTCAATCCTTTTTCTTTTCTGAACCGTGATAGATTCTTTCCAAATGTCATAGAAGACACCTCCTTAACTGTTTTAGATACCTAATATGATATTAATTATACCTAAATAAGTATATGGCAATTTTTAGTTAAGTCAACAATCACGATATTATTTTACCTATTCATTTTCTCTTTGTTTTTTGCTATCCTTTGTTTATAAATAGCCGTTAGCTTTCAGTTAATGGAAGGGAGGATTTTATGTTGATAGAATTCAGCGTTGTACCGGTTGGTATAGGAAGCAGTATTGGTGACCAGCTTGCCGAGGTGTTAAAGATCGTGGATGCAAGCGGTATGCCGTATAAGATTAATCCTATGGGGACTGTTGTCGAAGGAGAATGGGACGACATAATGAAGCTCGTAAAGAAATGCCATAATACTGTAATGAAGACCGGAGAAAGGGCAATAACGACTATTGCCATTGATGACAGGAAAGGCAAGCCGAACAGGATAGACGAAAAGGTAAGGGCGATTGAAAAGAGGATCGGAAAGACGTTGAAAAAATAACTACATGATGCACGATTCACGATGCACGATTCATGATATAAAGATGATGCAAGAACAGGATACGAGATACAGGATAAAACGTGCATCCTGTATCCTGTATCCTGTATCCTGTATCCTGTATCGTGGATCATGGATCATGGATGGAAGGATTTTAGATGAAGGCTGTTGAGATTAAAAGCGGTATCTATTGGGTAGGGGTAATAGATTGGGGTGTGAGGGACTTTCATGGGTATATCACGCCGAATGGTACGACGTATAATAATTATTTGATCATGGATGAACAAGTTACTTTACTGGATACGGTCAAATATGACTTTGCCTCGATTACCATTGATAATATCAAAAGCCTGATAGACCCCTCAAAGATAGTTAATGTTGTTATGAACCATATAGAAACTGACCATGCGAGCAGCATTAATAAAATAATGGTACTTGCACCCGATGCAACGATTTATATATCCGAAAGGGGTAAGAAGGGTCTCGACAGACACTTTGATACGTCTAAGTGGAGATTTAAGATCGTTAAATCAGGCGATACGCTCAATATCGGTAAATACAACCTATTGTTTATAGAGACGCCGATGATCCACTGGCCTGACTCGATGATGACTTATGTTAAAGAGGCAAAACTGCTGATATCTCAGGATGGGTTCGGTCAGCATTTAGCTACAGCGGCAAGGTTTGACGATGAGTTTGTCGAGTGTGCGTCCACAGCGGAACTTGACGATTCAGTTGTTGATTATTATGCAAATATCCTTATGCCTTTCGGACAACTTATTAAGGCAAAGATAGCCGAGATTCGGAAACTCGGCCTCGAGATTGATATGATCGCTCCGGACCATGGAATTATATGGAGAAAAGAGCCCGAAAAGGTTATCCAAAAATACCTCGATATGATAGATGGAAAGGCGGCACTGAGAACGGCTATTATCTATGATACGATGTGGCACGGAACAGAGCAGATGACCTTGCCGATAATGCAGGGAATAAAGGACGAAGGTGTTGATTGCAAGGTGATTAGATTAAGGGCAACGCCTATGAGTGTTGCAACAAAGGAGTTATGGAAGTCGAGGGCTTGTTTGATCGGGACGCCTACCCTGAACAATGGAATGTATCCTTCTGTGGCGGAATTCCTTGTTTACCTTAGGGGATTGAAGCCCAAGAATCGCTTGGTCGGAGCCTTCGGAAGCTATGGCTGGGGCGGGGGGGCTGTTAAGGAAGTTTACGAAGAATTTAAAAAAATGGGTCTTGAGATTGTAGAGCCCGGAATGCAGGTGATTTACAAACCGTCCGCCGAAGACAATGAGCAATGCTACGAATTCGGACGGGGTTTTGCAAGACAGGCAAAAGAATACCATAAAAAATTCGAATGAGGGGAATATGATAAAAATAAGAAATCTTACATATCTTTTCCAGATCAAAAGTATTTTTCGATGGTCTGCATTGGGGCTAATATCTTTCTTGTTCTGTCATTCCCGCTTGTCGGGAATCCTTCAGAAAGATTCCGGACAAGCCGGAATGACGGATTTGATGCCTCGATGCCTGCTCTGTGGTAGTCTAATCTCTTTGGTTTTCATGTCTACAAATATTGTAACTGCGGATGAGGATAGGGGGGATTTAGCAGGTTTAAAATTAAGTACCCAGACCCGGGCATGTATTGGTTGTCACAAGATATACACACCGGGGATTGTTGAAGACTGGCTTTCGAGCAGACATTCAAAGATCACTCCTGCAGACGCCTTAAAGAAACCTGTTGTTTTGCAAAGAAGGATATCTGTGGAAAAGATCGCAGATGATCTATCGGGATATGTAGTTGGTTGCTTTGAGTGCCACAGCCTGAATCCTGAAAAGCACAAGGATAATTTCCAACACATGGGATATAGGATAAATGTTGTTGTATCACCGGCCGACTGCAGCGCGTGCCATCCGGTCGAGATGAAGCAGTATATGGAAGGTAAGAAGGCTCATGCCCGAAAAAATCTCATTGCCAATCCGGTATACCATACGCTCGTAAAGTCCATAAATGGAGTCAAGAAGATCGAGAAGGGAAAGATTATGCATGAAGACCCCTCTGATAAAACGCTCAATGATACATGCCTCGGATGCCATGGTACGAAGGTTGAGGTAAAAGGCATGAAGACTGTTTTTACAAAGATGGGCAATATAAACGTCCCCGACCTTACAAACTGGCCAAACCAAGGGGTTGGAAGGGAAAATCCCGATGAAAGCATTGGTTCATGTACAGCATGCCACGCGAGACACGGTTTCTCGATCGAGGTCGCAAGGAAGCCTTATACCTGCGGCCAATGCCATTTAGAGCCCGATGTGCCGGCTTATAACGTCTATATGGAAAGCAAGCACGGGAATATCTATTCCTCAAAGGGAACCGCATGGGATTTTAGCGATGTGCCGTGGGTTGTGGGAAAGGATTTCCTTGCTCCTACATGCGCAGCATGTCATAACAGCCTTCTTATTGTGCCAGACGGGAACATGATAGCAGAGAGGAGCCATAATTTTGCTTCGAGGCTATGGGTGAGGTTATTCGGACTCATCTATAGCGTTCCCCAGCCGAAAACAGGCGAGACTTCAATAATAAAAAACAAGGACGGACTCCCTCTGCCTTCTACATTTACCGGAGAACCTGCCCATGAATATCTCTTAAGCAGAGAGGAGCAGGAGAATAGGTTTGAGAAGATGAGGGGCATATGCAAGTCATGTCACGGCACTAACTGGATCAACGGCCATTTCGAGAAGCTTGAAAATACCATAAAAGAGACAAACGAGATGACTCTCTCGGCCACAAAACTTATTTTAGAGGCTTGGGAGAAAGGAATAGAGGACAGGACCAATCCATTTGATGAGCCGATCGAACGGATGTGGATAAAACAGTGGCTGTTCTACTCGAACTCTATACGTTATGCCTCTGCTATGACCGGCGCTCCGGATTATGCAGCCTTTAAACTCGGTTGGTGGGAACTGACCAATAACCTCATGAACATGAGGGATAAGATAGATATAAAAGAACAGTTACTAATAAGACCATAAGTAAAGCCCCCTCACCCTCGCCCTCTCCCGCCGGGGGAGAGGGTAATAATATTGCCCCTCCCTTGAGGGGAGGGGATAAAGGGGAGGGTGATTTATGAGGCTTTACTAATGAACTCCTTAGTAAGAAGGGAAGTATTAAAGCAAAAGCATCAATAAAAGAAGAGGCAGACAGTTTTTTTTAAAAGTTTCATTGTTTAGAATTTTATTGACAAATTTATTTAGATATTGTTTAATAAATCGTTACTTATTCAAAATCCAAACTATCGAAAAAGGAGGTAATTTATGAACGAAGGTAAAAAGAGGATGGCAATAATTGCGTCCAAGGGCACCCTCGATATGGCCTATCCTCCGCTTATACTCGCATCCACCGCAATAGCTATGGATGTGGATGTAACGATATTTTTTACCCTTTACGGGGTAGATATCGTCAACAAGAAAAAGTATCATTCCCTGAAGGTGGCTCCTATAGCCAACCCTGCAATGCCTTCCCCGATTCCGTTTCCTAATATTTTAGGGATTCTTCCGGGCATGACCCCGATGGCGACAATGATGATGAAGGGTATGATAAAGAAGATCAACTGGCCTTCTATTCCCGAACTCCTCAATGTGTGCATCGAGGGAGGGGTTAGGATGATAGCCTGTACTCCGACTCTCGAAATGACCGGATTGAAAAAGGAAGACCTGGTTGAAGGTGTTGAGGTTGCCGGAGCCGCGGAATTTCTTGATTTCGCGCTCGATGCGAATATTTCTCTTTTTGTATAAAGGAGGTGCTTTAAATGGCCGACATTAAACCAGATGTAACAGCTAACAATGTAACAGCTGACCTTAAAGGTTTGAGCTGTCCGATGCCGGTGCTTAAGACGAAAAAGGCACTCGATGGGCTTAAACCGGGACAGGTTCTTCTTGTCGAAGTAACGGACGCCGGTTCAAAATCGGATATACCTGCAATGCTGAAAAGAACGGGTAACGAACTGATCGAATTAAAAGAATCAGGCGGTGTCTTTACCTTTTTAATTAAGAAGCCGACGTGATGGGAGGTGAGAGCAGAAAAAAATAATTGACTTTTCAAAAAATTAAAATGCCGAAAGGAGGCAGAAGTGAAAAAATATTGTTTGATTTTATTATTAGCTTTTCTTGTAACCGGGTTGACCGGTGTCGCATACGCTACAAACGGTGACAACCTCATAGGTATCGGTGCCATATCGAGATCAATGGGCGGCGTAGGAATTGCTGCACCTCAGGATGCCATCAGCGCCGTATTTGCAAATCCTGCTGCTATGTGTTTCGGTCCTTACTGCCCCGGATCGCAGTTTGATTTTGATGGTACAATGTTTATGCCGAAGGTGAGTGCAAAGACTACGTCGGTAGATATGACGACGGGTAATCCTTTAACAAGCACTGCGGACAGCGACGACAAGGTCTATGCAATCCCTGCTATAGGTATTTCTACACCTATCAATTGACTTCTCAAGCCTCGATCTTGGACAGGGTTCTTCTTTTAACTATGGTCTCGGTGCACAACTCGGTGCTATTTATAAACCTATGGATAGCGTCTCTCTCGGTCTGACTTATGTTACACCGCAGCCGGTTGATCATCAAAACGTTTATGACTTCGATGGTAATGGAACGAAAGAAGATCTGGAACTTGCATCCCCTCAACAGGTTGGTTTTGGAATAGCCTTTGAGCCGATCATGGGTACGTTGTTGATCGAAGGAGATGTGAGATGGGTAAACTGGGCCAATGCAGATGGCTATGAAGACTTCGACTGGGATAACCAGTGGGTTTATGCGATTGGCGCCCAATACAAACCGGTAAAAAACGTGGCCTTAAGGGTTGGATACAATTATGGTAAAAACCCTGTAAAAGAGCACAATAATTTTGATGCCGCTACCTTCACCAATGTTCAGGGTACGGATGTTTCGACCCTTAACTATGAGATGCTTAGGATCGTCGGTTTCCCTGCCGTTGTAGAACAGCATATTACGTTAGGGATAGGGTATGAGGTATCGAAATCCTTTGCCCTTAACCTCGGTTACAAACATGCCTTTGAAAAGACTATCAAAGAAAGCGGAAGTTACTACGGTATACCTGTTGCGTTTGAATCAACGCTCAGCGAAGATGCCGTGGACTTAGGTCTTACCTGGAGATTTTAACCCTCCGTTGCTTGTGAGGGGCTAAAAAGCCCCTCACATTTTTATAAATTCTGATTAAATATAGTAATATAAACAATGCGACGCCGTATTTATTTCTTGATGGCAGCAATACTGTTTTCGTGTACATGGCAGTCATATGCAAGTGGTGAGACGGGAACAACCATCGGAAAATATGCCCCTGATTTTGAACTCAGAGATATTAATGGTAAAAGGGTTACATTATACGAATTCAAGGGAAAGGTAGTTCTTGTTAATTTCTGGGCGACGTACTGCGGACCGTGCATATCAGAGATGCCGTCAATGAATAATCTCTATTTAACATTTAAAGATAAGGGTTTTGTCGTTATTGCAGTCAGCATAAATTCTTCTATGTCATCAGTGAAATCATTTGCAGCTGAAAATAAACTTGCCTTCCATATAGTCATGGATCTGGATAGAAAGGTTTATTCTAAGTTTGCCGTTCGGGGTATCCCGGCGAGTTTTCTTATAGATAAAAATGGGATAATTATGGATAGGATCATGGGTGAGGAAGAGTGGGATTCATCCGACATGAAGAATAAGATATTAAGGCTTTTAAAGTAGGTCTTATTTGTAAATAGTTAGAATACATTTATGATAGAGATAGACGGCGGATTGGGAGAAGGCGGCGGTCAGATTTTAAGGACAGCCCTAAGTCTTTCGTGTCTTTTCCAAAGGCCATTCAGGATATTCAATATCAGAAAAGGGAGAAAAAAGCCAGGACTTATGCCCCAGCATCTGACATCGGTGAGGGCAGCCCGGCTTATATCGGATGCAGAGGTAAGGGGTGACAATATCGGAGCGACTGAGCTTGTCTTTTCTCCGGGAGATGTTAAGGCAGGAGATTTTTTTTTCGATAAGGCTACGGTAATATTAAAGGGAGGGACGCATGTGCCTTTCAGCCCTTCTTATGACTATATTGCTAAGGTCTTCAGTCCGTTTCTTGAAAGAGTAGGAATAAAGATCGAACTCGGGATAGAATCTTATGGGTTTTATCCGAAAGGCGGCGGGAAGATTAGGGTGGAGACATTTCCTGCAGAAGATATTAAGCCGTTAAAGATTTCCGAAAGAGGCAAGATATTAAGGATAAGAGGAATTTCGAGTGTTGGAAACCTACCCTTATCCATAGCGGATAGGCAAAGGAGTGCTGTAATAGGAAAGATTCGCTCGGAGATAAAAGATATAGAATACCCGGTAGAAATAGAGGCGGTGAATGTCCCGACGCCGGGACAGGGTACATCCGTAAATCTCCTTGCCGAGTCGGAAAATTCCATAGCAGGTTTTACTGCTCTCGGTAAGAGGGGGAAGAGTGCAGAAGCCGTAGGGGAGGAGGCTGCAATGGAGTTTATAGAGTATTATTATACGGAAGCCGCTTTAGACAAGTACTTGCCGGATCAACTGGTTATATACCTGTCAATGTCAAAGGAAGAATCAATATTCACAACATCATGTATAACCCAACACCTGATGACAAATCTGTGGGTGATAAGTTTGTTCCATAACTTTAATTATTCGGTTGATGGAGCTATTGGAAAACCGGGGACGGTAAGAATAGGGACGGTATAATTTGATACATGGTATTTTCTATACTTATTTGTTAAAATATTACAATATTGTTGTTATAAGCAATAAGTAAATGTTTAAGTTAGTAATTATTATTCCAATTCTATTACTACCTTCGCTTGTCTTTGCGTGGGGACCTCTGACGCATGTCTATTTCGGCAGCGAGATTTATTATTTCGGGTCGCTCCTTCCCGCCGGCATATATGCCCTCATAAGAAAATGTAGAAGCGATTTTCTTTACGGTAATCTCATGGCGGATATTATCGTCGGTAAAAAGTTTTTACCCGATGAGAAGAGTTCTCATAACTGGGATGTTGCCCTTAATCTTTTTGACGCGGCAAAGACTCAGCAGCAAAAGGCATTTGTCTACGGTTATCTGAGTCATCTTGCAGCCGATACCGTGGCGCATGAGAGTCTTACTATAGGCCGTAAAAATATGGGGCATACATTTATAGAGTTAAAGGCAGACAGCATCGTTGATAAGAAATATTGGGTTCAGGCAATGGCAATCGACAAAAAAGTACAGTCAAGGAATGATATCTTCCTCGAGAGCTCTCTCGATAGGGCAATGTTCTCTTTCAAGACAAATAAGAGGATATTTAAAAGTATGGTGTTGCTTTCCGGTCTTCACGATGAGAGAGTCAGCAGTTTTATAGATAAGAATATTATTATCCCCTCTACATATAAAAAAGAGAATATAAAACGGCTTCACGAGGAGTCGCTGGACAGGATTATTGACCTTTTGCAGAACGGTAGAGACTCCGGGGTCTTGAGTAAAAATCCACTGGGTAGTCATAGCCGTAAAAAGTCTTCTAAAATATATCTGATCTGAAATTGTTAAATCTGCATTATTTCTATTGTTTATCCGGGCCGAAGAAAAATGCGTGATATGCTTGGCAGGGAAGATGTAATCACTGTTGAAAAGGCTTTGGAACTTATATTCAACAATCTTACACCTATATTTCCTTCCGAGACAAAACCGGGGATTGAAGCTTCGTATAACAGGATTTTATCCAGAGATATATTATCCCCGGAAGACCTTCCTCAATTTTCCCGCTCAACGGTTGACGGCTTTGCAGTAAATTCTTCGGATACATTTGGAGCTGCCGAGGGTTTGCCTTCCTACCTAAATCTGGGCGGAGAAATATTCATGGGAGAGAAGCCTTCTTTTGGGATAAAGGGGGGGACGACTGCAAAGATACCGACAGGCGGGATGCTTCCGGATGGCGCCGATGCGGTTGTGATGATAGAGAATACAAACCGGATTGACGAAAGGCTGATAGAGATTATGAGACCCGTCGCTCCGATGGAAAATGTGATACGGGCGGGAGAAGATATTAAAGAAGGGGAAATGATATTAAAAAAAGGTCACTGTATCAGACCTCAGGACGTTGCTGCTCTCGCCGGGCTTGGCATAACGGAAGTATTTGTTTATGAAAGGCCGGCGGTTTCTATAATATCAACGGGCGACGAGATTGTGTCGGCAAGGAGTGAGATCAAACCCGGTCAGATAAGAGATATGAATTCGTTTAATCTTGCAGGGCTTATATCAGAGGCAGGGGGGATACCGATAATGAGAGGTATATTCAGAGATGAATTCGGCGATATAAAAAATGCGGCTCGGGAGTCTCTGAAAGACTCCGCTATGGTGCTTATAATAGGTGGAAGCTCTGTCGGAACGAGGGATGTGACTGAAGCGGTAATCAAAGCACTGGGAGAACCGGGTGTTTTATTCCACGGTGTTGCGATAAAACCCGGAAAACCGATGATAGGCGGCATTATTAGCAATAAACCCGTATTTGGACTGCCCGGCCATCCTGCTGCTATTCCTATCTGCTTTGAGCAATTTGTAAAACCTACTTTAAGAAGACTGACGGGTATTTCAGGAAAAGGGTTCAGAGATAAAAAAATTATTATAAAGGCAAGGATGGTAAAAAATATTGCGTCGAGTATGGGTAGGGAAGATCACATAAGGGTACGCCTCGAAGAGAGGAATAACGAGATATGGGCAATCCCTATTCTCGGGAAATCGGGACTTATAAAGACCCTTGTCGAGGCCGACGGAATTGTTGTTATTCCTCTAAGGAAATTGGGGGTAGAACAGGGTGAAATCGTTGAAGTCAGGTTATTTTAAGATCATTTTTCATTTTGCATTTTTCATTTTGCATTTTTTATTTTGCATTGATGTAAATGCAGAACTTATCGATAGGGTTGTTGCATTTGTTGATGACAGGGCGATAACTTTGAGCGAGCTTGAAGATAACTACAGGGATACGGCGAAACTCAGGCCCGATATAAAGAAGGAAGATGTACTGAACACTATGATAAACAGGATATTGCTTTTGAGAGAGGCCAGAAAATTGCGTATTGAATCACCTGCCGAAGATGAAATGATCCGGGAGTATATCGATCTGAAACTAAAAACAGCTATCAGAATAACCGAAAAAGACATAAGAGACTTTTATGAAAAGAACAAGAGAGAGTTCGGTAAGGCTGAGTTTGATGTTGTTAGAGATGGGATAAAAAACTATCTTGTTGAGAAAGAAGTTAACGAGAGATTAAAAACGCATATCGAGGAATTAAGGTCGAAGGCATATGTAAAGATACAGCTTGATGGATCTCCTTGAGCTGACTAAAGATGACGGTTGACTCCGATATTAAGAGAATCGGAGAGAACAACAAATAGCGGGTTTATTCACTTTTCATTGAAAATAATAGATTGTTTCCTTTAAAATAGTATTTGCAAAAGTCACTTGCTCTCTGACTTCTCAGAGAAATTCAAAGTAAAAAAAGTATAGGAGGATATTATTTATGAAAAAAAGTACAACTATTTTCGTTCTGGTTTGTATAATCTCAGTTCTGATCTTTACGGGATTTGGGTGTAAAGCTAAAGAAGCTAAGATCAGTGCTGACAACCCTTTGCCGGATGAGGCATTCAAGGCAGAGATTGCCGTTGTGGATCAACGTGCTTCGTTGAAGATGAATTCTACTTCAACTGTAAAAGTAAAAGTAAAAAATCTCAGCAAAACGACTTGGCCTTCTAAACAAGAAAAATATTCTATTAATCTTGCTTATCACTGGCTCGATAAAAGCGGTAAGGTAATAGTTCACGATGGGGAAAGAACCCCTTTGCCTAACAATTTGGGGCCGGACAAGGAAGTAGTGCTGGACGCCAATGTCAAGACACCGGATCAGGCAGGAGAATATATATGCGAATTTGACATGGTTCAGGAATCCGTTGCATGGTTTAAGGATAAGGGGTCTAATACGGCTAAGATAGATATAAAGGTCGAATAATATTGTATTGATGAACTACATGGCCATCTAAACAGGAGAGACATTCTATTAATCTTGTTGCTGCCTATTGAGATATTCTTTTTTGCCCATCAAAAAAAGCAAGTCTTCTTTGTCCTTGGGTCTAACGCCTTTTTTTGTTTCGATGAGGGTTGAAAGCCCGCACACCGGAATTTTTACTCCCTCCAGATCAATTTCTTCTACGTCTTTGATTGCTACCTCAAACGAAATATCGCCTATCCTGCCTACCAGGTCAATAACTATATCTTCCGCCTCCGGAGCAAATCTTACGACGGTATATTTCATTACGTCGTCATCGGAAATCTCAAATACTTCTTTTGTCGAAAAGACTTTGGCAAGAGATTCTTTTAGTTTTTTTACATTTTCCATGGATGGATCTATGAGGAAATCAATATCATGGGTAGTTCTGTAGTATCCGTGAAGAATAACTGCGCATCCGCCGACTATTACATACTTTATGTTTGCAGCGTTTAGAGCCTCACATAATTTTTTGAGTTCTTTTAAAACTTCCACTTTTTATCCACCATTCTCTTTCCCATTTTTCAGCATCTTCGAACGTTTTGAATTTATACACACCCGGAGGGAACGGAACTTTAATATGAAATCTCAGGGCTTTGTTAAAATATGATTTATCGGGCTTAAACTGCCAGATAAACCCTTTCCCTTCTTTCTCAAGCTTATCCACATCTTCAAATTTTTTAAATTTTAATACCGGCATTTATGCTCATCCCTCCATAAATGGTTTTATACTAAATGAAAGCAACTCATTCATTTTTCCTTACGCCCAACGACTAAACTAACAGGTGCGGATATTCCGCATCCCGTGGAGTGAATTCGACAGGCTTTACAATAGCAAATCATTACTTTAAAATAACACAATCGGTGTAAAAATAAAAATGGATCTTCGCGTAAGTGTGTGGGTACATTTCATGGTTTAAGGATAAGGGGTCTAATACGGCTAAGATAGATATTAAAGTTAAATAAAAAAATTCCATAAAAAAATTCCGAAGTTGACACTATCTTTCTTGTCGTGTAATCTAATTATTGAGAGTTGCAAGCATTCTTAACCGGAGGAAGTCAGAGTGGCGCCGACTGTAGAAGAAAGATTAGACACATTAGAAAGCGTGCTCGGCCGTTTTATTGTTCATACCCGTTTAAAGAAGAAATGCGCGCCATCAAAGACGAGATGCGCGCATTTAAAGATGAAATGGGCGCATTTAAAGATGAAATGGGCGCATTTAAAGATGAAATGGGCGCATTTAAAGATGAAATGGGTGCATTTAAAGACGAAATGGGTGCATTTAAAGATGAGGTTAATGAAGACAGAAAGAGGATAAATAGACAGTGGGGGGAGATTGCCAACAAGATGGGCACACTGGTAGAGGATATAGTGGCTCCAAACATAGGGGGGATTGCAGAACGGTATTTCGGATGTAAGGATGTGGAATACTTTGCAGTAAGGGTTAAAAAAAGGAATACAAAAAATCGGGGAAAAACTCGGGAGTTTGATGTTATAGTTGAGTGTAATGACATGGTAATAGTTAATGAGACGAAGTCCTCACCGAAAATTGATTATATAAATGAGTTTATTGATGTTTTAAAGGAAATATATGACTATTTTCCGAATTACGAGGGTAAGAAGTTGCTGCCGATATTTTCCTCTCTGTATCTACCCGATGATGTGATTGCGTATCTCGCTACTAATAGGATATACGCAATGGCAATGAAGGATGACACCATGGATCTGGTGAATTTTGAAGATATTCAGGGGAAAGTTTAACGTTCTTAGTCCCAACAGGTTGCAAATAATTTTTTGGATCTTCGCGTAAGAGTGGGTACATTTTATGGTTTAAGGATAAGGGGTCTAATACGGCTGAGATAGATGTGAAGGTTAAAAAAAGTATTAGTGGGTGATTTCTCCTGAGATCAGTCTGGTATTTCGTGTTATCGGACTACTAACTCAGCAGTTATAGGGGGAACACCTTTTTCATCAAACCACGCAACTCCTTCTTGCACCAACGATATTTTAATTATATACCGTCCCGGTAATTTGGGGGCTGTAACAGGAAGCATTAGCCCTATAGAATCACCGGGATTGATATTTTTGTCTAACTTAGCTCTATTGCCGTCGAAACAAACTGTTTTCCCTTGACTATTAGCAATATGATACGATAGGTGGACGACATATTTCCCGTTGGAATCGCCGGTATTAGGCCATAGCTCTTTACCGGTATTTGTAATAGTTATTGGTATTTCTTTTGTTTCATTGGGCGAGAGGAAAACGGTTTTAGTTTTTAGTTCATATGCGGCATTCCAATCCTGTAACGGTTTCAGTTCACTTATACTCCGATTAACGTTAATCGCTCTGCTTATCGGATTATCTTTCCAATCCCTGTTGCAGGGGGAAAGATGTCGGTGCAG
>JACQXD010000033.1:6575-22772 GCA_016208875.1 Nitrospirota bacterium | reverse complement strand
ACTGCACATCTTGTAGACTTCATAAAGAGAACCAATAATCATGGGCATTGGACGCAGTAGTTTGCCTATATACCGTCCCCTTATCTCTCTCAATTGATGTATCTTTTGCCTCAGCCGGCTCAGGTGTCCTCTTGACTTTTCATCCTTCATGTCTGCTATAATAATATATGCATACAAGAAAAGCAAGTGAAAAATAACCAAAAATAAAAAAAGTACAAGTTTTTTCTTCTTTACAGAAGGGTGGGCACTTTATCCTGTCGCCGCAAGGCTTTCGGGCTATCCCCCAATTACCCTATTTTTACTGTCTGAATCACTATAAAAGGTGTCAAAAATCGGCATTGAGGACTTTTTGATTATCCCTCTTTCCTCTGCCATATCAAAAAGTTTTTCTACAGCTTTAATCCCTTCTTCACCTATATCTATAGAATAGTCGTTTACATATAAATCAATGTGTTTATCTATAATGGAATCATCGAGTTCCTGTGAGTGCTTCTTTATATATTTCTTAGGCTCATCCCTATGACTCATGCCATAAAGCACGCTTTTCTTTATCAACCCGTCGATTTTATCTATTAAATCTTTTCCCAATTTCCTTTTTGCAATTATGCACCCCAGCGGGATTGGAAGCCCTGTTTCTTTTTCCCACCACTCGCCGAGATCAATCACCTGTTTCAAACCATATGCGGGATATGTAACCCTGCTTTCATGGATTATCAGACCCGCATCTACCGTACCTTTTTTAACGGCTTCCATAATATCGCTGAAGACCATTATTTTAACATTGTCCCTAAATGACGGATCATAAAGCTGCAAGAGGAGATATGCGGTTGTAAGCCTACCCGGTATAGCTATTTTTTTACCTTTCAAATCTCCCATCCTGTAATCTTCCTTAGAAACAATGAGAGGCCCGCATCCCCTTCCAAGTGCCCCTCCCGAGCGAAGAAGGCAATAATCCTCTCTCAGATTTCCTAGTGCATGATACGAAACCTTTGTTATATCCAATCCACCCTTGAGGGCATTTTGATTAAGTGCCTCGACATCGAGGAGGATTTCTTTAAACCGTAAATTACCGGCGTCTATCTTCTCATGCACAAGCCCATAGAAAATAAATGTATCATTCGGGCAGGGAGAATATCCGAGAGAAAGGGTCTTCATAACGAATTCAGCGGACACTTTTCGCAGATGGGTTTTGTTTTACAAAACATCTTCCCTACCCTCACAAAAAGGGCATGATATTCATTAAAAAGCTGCAAATCTTTTTTTAGGGCTGAATGAAAGAGTTCCTGAAATTTATCGTATGGCTCGTCATGGTCGAGTATTTTATGCCTTGAAAGCACCCTCTTAGTATATGCATCGATCACAAAGAGAGGCTTATCGAGGGCATAAAGCAAGATCGAATCTGCAGTCTCGGGACCGATGCCGTTGACACTTAAGAGTTTACTTCTTAGGGAATATATGTCTTCTTTTTTTAATCTCTGCATACTTCCATAACAGTCATTCATAAGGAAATTAATAAAAGCCTTCAGCCGTTTAGCCTTAATATTGAAATATCCTGCAGGTCTAATTAATGAAGCCAGTTTATTTGAAGGCATTTCATAAATCGTCTTTGCATTTAATGCCTTTCCCTTCTTCAAATTATTAATGGCTTTTTCGACATTGCCCCAGTTTGTGTTCTGTGTGAGTATAGCTCCGACTGCGACTTCAAAAGGAGTTTCCCCGGGCCACCAGTGCTGGGGACCGAATGCAGTATATAATTTTTTATAAATATCTACCAGTTTTCTTTCATTCATCTTCTCCTATTTTACAATTCCTACGGGAAAAAATCTTATTGACTACTCGATTGCGATTGAGTCATATTACTGACATGGCAGACCGGGTATTGCTTATCGACGACAATGAGATAGTGAGGGATATACTTGTAGAACATCTCGAAACCGAGGGATACAAAGTCGCTGCATGCCCTAATGGTTATCAAGGACTCGATTTATTTAAAAACGATAGGTTCGACCTTGTCATTCTTGATCTGATTATGCCCGGGATAAACGGTATCGAGGTCTTAAAAGAGATTAAAAGGATTAGCCCGCATTCGGTAGTCATCCTTATTACAGGCTTCGGCAGCGTAGAGAGTGCTATAGACGCCATGAGGGCAGGGGCATTCGACTACATTACAAAGCCCTTCAATCTTTCGGATGTAAACTTTTCGGTAAGAAGGGGAATCGATGTGGGCAGACTTAAAAGAGAAAATGTAAATCTTAAGCGGCAATTAAAGAATAGATATGGGTTTGAGAATATGATAGGGGACCCAAATGACATGCAAAACATCTTGACGTCCATAGTAAATCAATACCTTCCGAGGATAAAGTATTATGCAAATAAGATGTCTATAAACTTACCGACGGAACTGAGCAAGGATGATCTTGTCAGTGCCGGGATTATAGGATTACTCGAAGCAGTGGAAAGGTATGACTGCAAAAAAGAAGCCTCTTTGAAAACCTTTTCAGACTTAAGAATAAAAGGTGCAATTATCGATGAGATCCGTTCCATGCAGTGGGCATCGAGAGATGTAAGAAAGAAATTGAGTGCCGTAAGAGAGACATATAAAAGACTTGAAGGCAGGCTGTCGAGGCCTCCGACGAATGAGGAAGCGGCAAAGGAGCTCGGCATCGGTATAAACGAACTCAATGCGGTTCTTTTGACCTCCAACATGAATAGTCTCAGGAGTCTACACGATACCGTAATCGGCAGCAGCGGGGAGACAAAAGAACTTATTGATTGCATATCTTCTGATAAAGAGACCAACCCTGCCGAATCGTTCGAACTTAAAGAATCGATAACGGGGCTTATTAACGCAATAAAATCCCTATCGCCGAGGGAGAAACTGATAGTCTCATTATATTATTTTGAGGAACTTACGCTGAAAGAGATAGGAAACGTGGTTGGTCTGACGGAATCTCGCATATGCCAGATATTGAATGAGACGATATTAAAACTGAAAAAAAATATAAATAAGACAAAAAGTTTCAGGGATATTTAAGCCGCACTCTCTGAATTGCTTCCGACTTTCCCGTATTTTCATTTACCTCTACAACCACTGCCGATAGAACACCCTCCCCTTTAGCCGTCTCAAATTTCATGGGCATTTGCAGCAAAAAACGTTCTATTATTTGTTCCTTCTCGATCCCTATAACGGAGACTGAAGGTCCTGTCATTCCAACGTCTGTTATATATGCAGTACCATTTGGAAGTATTTTCTCATCTGCGGTTTGAACATGTGTGTGCGTACCTATAACGGCACTCACCTTCCCATCCATGAAATAACCGAATGCTATCTTTTCGGAGGTTGCCTCGGCATGAAAGTCTATCAGGATTATCCTTGTCGACTCCCTCAGTCTTTCGACCTCTTTTTTGCCGGTTCTAAACGGACAGTCAATCGCGGACATGAATACCCTGCCGGAAATATTGATGATCCCTACCTTTGTCCCGTTTGAGAGGGTGTAAATTACACTTCCATATCCAGGTACACCTGGAGGATAATTTACAGGTCTCAGTATCCTATTTTCCTTTGCAATGTACGGAATGGATTCTTTTTTATCCCATATATGATTCCCGCTTGTGATGATATGGACACCGCAGTTCAATATCTCATTCGCCGTCTTATCCGTTATCCCGAACCCGCCGGCAAGATTTTCGCCATTGGCAATTACGATATCTATTTTATACCTGTCTACAAGATTTGGCAGAAGCCCCTTAAGGGTTGTTCTTCCTACCTTACCGACTATGTCGCCTATGAATAAAGCCTTCATGACACGATACACGATACATGATACATGATACACGATACATGATACATGATACACGATACAAAACCATTGTAAATTTCAAAATCAACAATTATCATTTTAAATTTTGCAATGAAGCTCCCCGCCGCAGAGACGTCCTTCTGATCCCCTCTTTGGCAAAGAGGGGTTAGGGGAGATTTATTGAAAATTTATTTATTCAAAAATCCCCCTTCATCCCCCTTTGCCAAAGGGGGAATATAAGGACACCCCACAGCAGAGACTGTGGGGTATTGAAAATTTAATGATAATTTTGAATTTTATCCTGTATCGTGAATCCTGTATCGTGTATCGACTTTTTACTTTGCATATTCCACATATCTCGACTCCCTTATAACAGTCACCTTTATCTGTCCGGGATATGTCAGTTCTGCCTCTATCTTTTTTGCCAGATCTTTAGACATAACCGACGACATTTCATCAGTCATATCCTCCGGTTTGACAATTATCCTTATCTCCCTTCCCGCCTGGATCGCATAACATTTCTCCACGCCTTTATAAGACATTGCCATTTGTTCAAGATTCTCGAGCCGCTTTAAATAACTCTCTATGCTTTCCCTTCTTACACCGGGTCTTGCAGCAGAGAGCGCATCGGCAGATGCAACCAGAGCAGCCTCCGGCGTCAAGGGATCACCCTCTCCGTGATGAACCATTATTGCATTTATTACCTTCTGATTTTCACCGTATTTCTTTGCAAGGTTTGCCCCGATCTCCTGGTGCGAACCTTCGGTCTCGTGGTCTACAGCCTTACCTATATCATGGAGCAGCCCTGCTCTCTTGGCGAGTTTAACGTCTACGTTAAGCTCTCCCGCCATTATGCCTGCAAGATAGGATACTTCCTTCGAATGCTGGAGTACAGGCTGTCCGTACGATGTCCTGTATTTAAGTCTTCCGAGCAGTTTTACTACCTCAGGATGTATGCCTGAAAGTCCAAGATCAAAGACTGCCTTTTCGCCCTCTTCCCTGATATTCGTTTCGATTTCTTTTTTAATCTTTTCAACGACCTCTTCTATTCTCGTAGGATGTATTCTCCCGTCTGCAATCAGTCTTTCGAGTGAAAGCCGGGCAATCTCCCTCCTTACCGGGTCAAATGCCGAAAGAGTTACAAGCTCAGGTGTATCATCGACAATAAAATCCACTCCTGTCGCTGCCTCGAGTGCCCGTATATTCCTTCCTTCGCGGCCGATTATTCTTCCCTTCATTTCATCATTCGGAAGGTTTACTGCCGATGCCGTGGCATCTGCGACATACTCGCTTGCATATCTCTGAATCGCAAGGCTCATTACCTCTTTGGCCTTCTTTTCGGCAACCTCTTTTATCTCGTCTTCTATCTTTTTTGCGAGTTTTGCAGCCTCGAAACGCGACTCCTCTTCCACCCTTTTGAAAAGTTCCTGCTTTGCCTCTTCCGAGCTTACCCCGGAAATACTTTCTAACTTTAGGGTCTGCTCCTTTATCAATTGGGTAAAGCGATTCTCCTTATCATGTATTGCCCGTTCCCTCGAATTATAGTCCTTTTCCCGCCTGCCGAGCTCATAGTCCCTTTTTTCTATCTGATCGAATTTCCTCTCCAGAGTCTCCTCTTTCTGCCGGAGACGTTTATCGAGATGGTTCAATTCGGAACGCCTCTCTCTTAAATCTTTTTCCACCTCTGACTTGGCCTGATATACAATATCCTTAGCTTCAAGAGTAGCCTCTTTTTTTATAGTCTCTGCCTCTCTTTTTACATCTTCAAGGACTTTTGCCTTTTCTTTTTCGAGTTCCATTCGCCGGGGTTTTATAGAGTTCCTGTATATAAGGCTCATGATAATACCGGAAGCAATGCCGGTACCAACGGCGAGCAATACCAAATACCCTATATCAGTCATTGGATTTTGTCCTCCTCAATAATTTATTTAATCAGCTAAGGTCGAGGTCAAGATTCGGAATTTTTTGCCCTCTGCCTCATCCTTTGAATTTTCACCTGAAAATTCCCTTCGATTAAGTCATTCTCTATTAAACGATTTTGCGCACAAGAATTTTCTTACGCACTTCAGGCAGGAATTACGGATTTAGCGTTTCTGTTAAAAGGTCGGAGATTTAAACCGGCAATAAACTTCCCGGTCTAAGTTTACCGTACGGCTCGATATGAGCCTATAATCAAACCCCTTTATTTTATTTATATTTTTTCTCAGAAACATAATTTCCATTTTAAAAACCTGCCTTACCGTTACTACACAGCAACAATTCTAAAACAAAACATAACCCGTAGCTGAAATAAACCCGCCCTGCCGTGTAAATGAACAATTAGATCCGCCTATATTATTTAGGTGGGTGTCCTGAGGGAGATTTTAGGCTTTCTCATCATAAATGAGACATGCACACAATACTCCTTACGCAGACTCCCAAAAGATCTAATTTGCCGGATCAACTTTTTCATCTATCACCAACAGGGCAGGTAATTTAACCAACCCTTTCACTATTGTTATAACAGAAATAACATATTTAGGCAAGAGGAAAATGTGTTATTATCATACCTTAATGGAAGAGCGACTCCAGAAGATACTTGCAAAGATGGGGATTGCCTCAAGGCGCGGTGCCGAGGAGATAATCCTTGAAGGAAGGGTTACGATCAATGGAAAAACGGCAACCCTCGGTATGAAGGCGGACATGTCAAAAGACCATATAAAACTCGATGGGAAACTTCTTACAAAGCCGGAGCCCAAGATTTATCTGATGCTTAACAAACCGAGGGGTGTGATTACAACTTTATCGGAGACGGAAGAAAGACCTACTATCAGGAATTTTTTAAAGAAAATAAAGTACAGGGCATTCCCTGTCGGACGGCTTGATTATGATTCCGAGGGGCTTTTGTTTCTTACGAATGACGGAGATTTTGCACATGCGGTCTTACATCCATCAAAAAAGATCCCGAAAACCTATCATGTTAAAATAAAGGGATTCCTCGAAGATGATAAGATAGAAAGGCTGAAGAAAGGGGTCAAACTTCAGGATGGATTGACCCTGCCGTCCGTGGTGAAAAAGCTGCGAAAGTCGGAGGAAAATTCATGGATAGAGATCACAATATATGAGGGAAGGAAGAGACAGGTAAGAAGGATGCTCGAAAGGGTAGGACATTCGGTATTGAAACTTAAGAGGGTAAGGATTAACGGTATAGAACTTGGAAACCTTGCTCCGGGTGAGATAAGATACCTGACACCGATGGAAGTAAATAAAATTAAAAAGGAAATTTCCTAAGTGTTATTAAGACAGGAGATAATATTTTCGCTCATTCTCGGTCGTTCCGACCTCCGAGGGCTTTTGCCTCTTGATATTTTATTTTTTGATGTAGGAATATCAGCAAAAGAATCCGCTCAAATACCATCTCCTGTCTTATACAAATTAGATATTCTGGGAATGGAGGCGTAATGATTCGTGATAAGGGATGCGGAGAGGTAAAAGAGACTGATATAGGCTCGGTGATGAGTCTTTCAGGCTGGGTTTTTAGGAGGCGTGACCATGGAGGACTCATTTTTATAGATTTACGTGACAGAAGCGGACTCTGTCAGGTTGTATTCAGTCCTGATGTCTCACGTGAGTCTCATGAAGAGGCGCACGACCTGAGGGCAGAGTATGTAATATCCGTTTCCGGTGAGATGAGGAAAAGACCAGAAGGCACGGAGAATCCTAATATCCCTACCGGAAATGTTGAGATGTACGTAAAAAAACTTGAAGTCTTAAATGAATCGTCTCCCCTGCCTTATAGTATGGAAGAGGCTGCCGATGCAGGCGAGGCACTGCGTTTTAAGCACAGATACCTTGATCTGAGGAGACCTGAAATGCAGAGGAATCTTATAATGCGACACGGCATTTCAAAGGTAATGAGGGATTATCTGGACGAGAAGGGTTTTTTGGAGATCGAAACGCCGATGCTCACGAAATCTACCCCTGAGGGTGCGAGGGACTACCTTGTCCCGAGTCGTCTGAATCCAGGGCATTTCTATGCGCTTCCTCAATCACCCCAGCTTTTCAAACAGATATTAATGGTTTCAGGGCTTGAGAAGTATTTCCAGATAGTAAAATGTTTCCGTGACGAAGACCTGAGGGCGGATCGCCAGCCTGAATTCACACAGGTTGACCTGGAGATATCATTCGCAGACAGGGAGGATATACTGCAACTGATAGAAGGAATGATGAAAACGCTTTTCAAAAATATGCTGGATACCGATATCGAAACCCCATTCCATCGTTTGACATTTCATGAGTCAATGGAAAGGTTTGGAAACGATAAGCCCGATCTAAGGTTCGGCCTTGAGCTAAAGGACATGGCAGACCTTGCATGGAAAGGGACATTCAAGGTATTCCTCGACGCCCTTCAAAACAGAGGAATAGTCAAGGCAATCAACGGCAAGGGTATGGCAAGCCTCTCAAGGAAAGAGATAGATATGCTCACGTCAGAGGCTCAATCCTTCGGAGCAAAGGGACTTGCATGGATAAAGGTAAAGTCTGCGAGCGGAGGGTTTGAATCTCCAATAGCAAAGTTTTTTCCTGAGGAGATTTTAAGGAAGATGGCCGAGAGACTCGAGGCTGAAGACGGCGATCTTATGTTGTTCGTTGCGGATAAACCAAAGGTCACATATGACGTTTTAAGCAGGATGAGGCTTTCACTCGGTGAGAGACTGAATCTTATCAAGCCGGGATTTAAATTTACATGGATAACCGACTTTCCACTCCTTGAGTGGGATGAGGAGGAGTCGAGATTTCAGGCAATGCATCACCCCTTCACATCTCCTATGAACGAGGATGCAGAGAAGATGCTTACAGGGGATATCAATGACAAGGAAATGCTTTCATCGTTAAGGGCAAAGGCATATGACATAGTATTAAACGGTTATGAGATCGGCGGAGGGAGCATCCGTATTCATAGACAGGCTGTTCAGAAGAAGATGTTCGAGATACTGGACATATCCGATGAGGATGCGAGGGTAAAGTTTGGATTTCTGTTGGACGCACTGCAGTATGGTGCACCGCCTCATGGAGGGATTGCCCTCGGTCTTGACAGGCTCGTGATGATAATGGTCGGTGCAGCATCGATAAGGGATGTTATAGCATTTCCGAAGACCCAGAAGGCGGTATGTCTTATGTCCGGTGCGCCTTCTGTCGTAGAACCAAAGCAGCTTAAAGAACTTCATATAAAAACAGATGTGCAGTTAGATTTTAAGACCTGATTTCCAGTTATTATGCGGAATTCTTTTGCACTTTATTCAGCAATATGTCGATAGTCTTTTCCTGTCCGATCATCTTTATAAAGGTGCCCAGCCTCGGTCCGCGTTCCTGTCCGATAAGAGAAAGGTAAAGAAGCTTGAATAGTCTTTGCGGTTCTATATTATTCTTCTTGGCTATTTCATAGATCGAATTATGTATCTCCTCCGCACCCAATTCATTACTCAGAAGGTCGACAACCTGCCGGAGATAAGAAATATCCTCATCCGATAAAACAACTTCCCGGGTCTCTGCACCGCCAAAATCATTATAGAACCTGCCTGCTTTCTCTATTAAATCCCGAACAAAATTACTCTCCAGATCGTTCGCCGATAAATCTTTCTGCCTCGATAAGTAATCCTTTATCAGATTTTTATCGGTTGTCTTAAGTGCGGTCATTAAATTACAGATCAGCATATAGCTCATATTCGGAAAAACAGAATCCTTTACGCTGAATCTCATAATGAAATTGAATTCATGCTCTTTTATGCTTTCTTTACTATGACAATCTATCGAACTGTTTATAACGTTGTCGACATACCACGGTATGATCTTGAAAGAAAGCTCTTTTGCCTTTTGAGGTTGCTTGAACATTAGAAGACGAAGAGATTCGATATTCCCATAATTCAACCAGTCCTCAACTGTCAGGCCCTTCCCCTTTGACTTAGAGATCTTTGCCCCGGTTTCATCGAGGAACATCTCATAATACATATTAGCAGGCTCCCGTGTCCTGAAAATTTGCCTCATTATCTTTTCGCCTATAACAAAAGAATCTATGAGGTCTTTACCATAAAGTTCGTAATCGACCTTTAGGGCAAACCATCTTAAGGGCCAGTCCACACGCCATGTCATTTTGCCATGCCCGTTTAAAAAGGACTGTTCACCCTCGTATCCGCACCCTGAAACTTCTCCGTAGTCTTTACTGCACGAATATTTTACGGTGGAATTCTGCAGGTTTACTTCTCTAACTATTGTAGTGAGAACCTTGCCGCAGCTCTCACAGATCGGGAAAAAAGGATACCACGTCTGCAGTGTCTTTTCCGAAAGGGTCGGTGCAATAATCTCTTCGAGTCTCTTATAATTTGCCAGGAGTATGCCGATACCTTCATTGAATTCACCGCTTTCATACGCTGCTTTTGACGATCTGAACTGATAATCGATATCCATCCCATCGAGCATTTTTCTGAGTTTATTGTTCATATGTTCGGAGAAAGACTGACACTCGTCAAAAGGATCAGGGATGGATGAAACCGGCTTGCCGAGATGTTCCTTTAGCCGATCCGGCATATCTTCCGGTACTTTCCTGAGCCCGTCCAGATCATCGGAGAAGACAATCAGTCTGGTTTTAAATCCGAACTCCTTTATAGCATTTATGACGAATTCCGTCCTTACTACCTCACCAAAGGTTCCGATATGAGGAAACCCCGAAGGACCAAAACCGGATTCGAAGGTGTATATATATTCGGGATCGTAATTATGCCGGTTTAATACCTTCCTCGCTTCAACATACGGCCATAGTTTCCTTTTTTCAATTTCGGATCTAATTGCGTCATAATTGCCGCCTGTAGAATGCACTTTTCCTCCCAAAAGGTTTTTCCGTTACTGCTGCTTAATTTCAGCCTTTTTCTTATTCAAGACGAGATATATGTTTTCTATGATACCGACAGATAGATAGAGCATTGCAAAAACAAATAGTGCAATCGCAGGATGCATTACTACAAGAGCAAACACCACGGCAATGGCTACGAGGATCCAAAACGGTTTTCTCTTCCTGAAATCGAGTTCTTTTGCGCCGTGAAATCTGAGAGTGCTGACCATGAGTATCGAAAGCATAAAGGCGAGAAAAAGTATGAAGATGCTTTTCGAGGCCAACCAATCCATCTCGTTGTAAAAGATTGCCGTTGCAGCAACAACGGATGCTGCCCCCGGTATTGGCATACCTGTGAAGGATTTTTTTTCGGTGGAACCCATCTGCACATTATACCTTGCGAGCCTCAGTGCACCGCATGCAACGAACAAAAATGCCGCTGCCCATCCGATCCTTCCGAAAGGTATGAGTGACCATTTATAAAGCATTACGGCAGGTGCGACGCCGAACGCAACGAGATCCGACAAAGAGTCGAGTTCTATCCCGAACCTTGTCGTGCTGTGTGTAAGTCTTGCAATCCAACCGTCAAGGCCGTCAAAGATCATAGCGACCAGTATTGCCCATGCAGCCGAGATATAATCCCCTCTTATCGCTGCAATGATTGCATAAAAGCCGGCAAACATTCCGCACATAGTAAGGCTATTAGGCAAAATGTATATGCCTTTTTTCATAACTTGCTTTCAGTGTCGGCGTTTAGTGTCGGTTTTATCAACATAAATAATCCCTATCGACTTACAATACCTATTATCGTCTCTCCTGCCTTTACCCTATCCCCTAATTTTACCTTAATATCGATCTCTTTTGGCAGGAAAACATCAAGCCTGGAACTAAACTTTATTATCCCGTATCTTTCACCCCGATTTAAACTATCTCCAACCTTCACCCTGCATACAGCCCTTCTCGCAATAAGGCCTGCAACCTGACGAATCATAATCTTACCGTATTTTGTATCGAGTATCATAGAAATACTTTCATTCTGCAGAGATGCCTCGTGCTTGAAGGCAGACAGAAATTTACCTGGATTATATATTACGGACTCGACAGTCCCGTCACAAGGGGCTCTATTAACATGGACATCTAATGGTGACATAAATATGCTTATCCCGACAAATTCCCCGTCCACCTTCTTTGCCGAAGGGGAGATTAGATTATTGCTTTCGTCCTTTATCAGGATTATCTTTCCATCCGCAGGAGATACAAATATTCCTCCGTTTCCAGGAATCTTTCTTTCGGGGTCTCTGAAAAAAAAGAGCATGAAGAAGGTCAATATAAACGGAAAAAAGGCTATCCACAAGCCTCCGATTGCGATAACAATTACGGTAATAGCAGCAGCCCCGGCAATATATGGATAGCCTTCTGGAGCAAGTTTAACCATCAAGCCTTTGTTTTATCTACAAGCTTGCCTTTTTTCAGCCACGGCATCATTGCCCTAAGCCTTGCGCCGACGTCTTCTATCGGATGTTCTTCTCCTTTTCTTGTGAGCGCATTGAAGACAGGTTTATTTGCCCTGCATTCGAGTATCCATTCCCTTGCGAACTCCCCTGACTGTATCTCACCGAGTATCTTTTTCATCTCTTTCTTTGTATCTTCTGTGATTATCCTCGGTCCCCTTGTTAAATCACCGAATTGTGCCGTATTACTTATGGAGTATCTCATTGTGGATATGCCGCCTTCATATATGAGGTCAACAATGAGCTTCACCTCATGGAGACATTCAAAGTATGCCATTTCGGGTGAATAGCCTGCCTCAACGAGTGTTTCATATCCCGCCTGAATTAAGGATGTAAGACCGCCGCAGAGTACTACCTGCTCACCAAACAGATCGGTCTCCGTCTCTTCCCTGAAGGTTGTCTCGATTATACCGGCCCTCCCGCCTCCGATAGCAGATGCATAAGCAAGCGCAACAGGCTTCGTATTTTTTGACGGGTCTTGCTGAATTGCAATCAGACACGGCACACCGCTCTTTTTAAGATATTCTGCTCTAACAAGATGCCCTGGCCCTTTGGGAGCAACCATGAAAATATTTACATCCATTGGAGGCACCACCTGGCCGAAATGGATATTGAAACCATGGGCAAAACCCAGATAAGTTCCTTTTTTGATGTTCGGAGCAATCTCCGTCCGGTAAATATCGGCAGCATATTCATCGGGAACCAGCATCATTATAACATCCGCAGTTCTGGCAGCAGCAGATGCCGTCAGAACCTTAAATCCTGCCTTTACGGCCTTATCCCAGTTTGCACCTTTCGTCTCGGCTACCGTTACGTTCATGCCGCTTTCTTTAAGATTGTTGGCATGTGCGTGTCCCTGGCTTCCATATCCGACAATCACAACCTTTTTGTTTTTAAGAATGCCGGGTTTTACGTCTTTATCGTAATAGACCTTAACCATAAATCCTCCATAAGTATTGAATTTGAGGTATATATTATATTACAGAATTTAAGTTTTTTGCTATTATTTTGCGATTTTGTCTCGAAAAATTCACTTCGCAATCCAACAAAAAAGGAGTTAGCCGTAAATGCATAACTCCTTGGTTTTAAATGGTAGGCCCGGGCGGTATCGAACCGCCGACCTCTTCCGTGTCAAGGAAGCGCTCTCCCCCTGAGCTACGAGCCTAAGTATGTTGATTATTAATTAAACCTAAAATCGCTTGTCGGGAATCCTTCTGATCCCCTCTTTGGCAAAGAGGGGTTAGGGGAGATTTATTGAAAATTTATTTATTCAAAAATCCCCCTTCATCCCCCTTTGCCAAAGGGGGAATATAAGGACACCCCACAGCAGAGACTGTGTGGTATTGAAAATTTAATCAAAAAGTTGGAGGAGACCTTGTGGGGAATTTTAAGAATCTGAAACTCATTATCTTCGACCTTGACGGCACTCTCGTTGATTCCAGTAAGGATATAACAAATGCCTTAAATCATGCACTGAAGCCATACGGGTTTAAGCCTCTTACTACAGATGACACGATTAAGCTTGTTGGAGAAGGGCTGACAAGACTCGTCGAAAAGATACTGGTCCGCACACAGGCGGACTCGCCGGGGAGAGGAGAGAACAATGCACCGATATTGGATGAAGTTCTCGATAGGTTTATAAAATACTACTCCGAACACCTTTCGGATTTTACAAGACCATATCCTGGAATAAGGAAGACACTGGAAGGACTTGGCGGATATAAAAAAGCGGTTATATCGAATAAGAGGGAATCCCTGTCAAAAAGACTGCTCGATGAACTCGAACTGCTTAAATTCTTCGATGTTGTACTCGGAAGCGACAGCGTCCCTGAGAGGAAACCGTCTCCATCGCCTGTAAAAAAAGTCCTCGAATCCCTTAAAATAAGACCGGACGAGGCAGTTATGGTGGGTGACAGCGACCTCGATATTAAAGCAGGCAAGGGGGCAGGTTTGATAACCGTTGCCGTAACATATGGCTACAGGAACAAGGAGCTGCTTAAAGACGCAAATTTTTCTATTGACAACATGGAGCAGTTGTTATTATTAATAGGAGTAAGATGAACATAGAGGATCGCCGGAGAGAAACGAGATATACTGTACCCGAAATCTACAGTCATTATGTTGTGTTCAAAATAAAATCCGGTTCAGGCGACTATATACCAACCGTGCTGCTCGACTTTAGCAGACATGGAGTAAGATTGAAAAGTCCGATTTACATGGACGCCGACTTTATAATGGAATGCCTGATCTCCATACCGGCCTCTCTTTCAAAAAACGTGGCATTCAAAGCAAGGGTCAGGTACTGCATAGCCGGTGACACTGCATCGGATTTCATAATTGGTGCGGAGATCATAGAGATACCGGACGAACTCTGGTTTAATGTCTTTGAGAAGGTTCATGATTTTATACGTGACAGAATGGGCGAGGTATTTTAATTATTGGATATTACGCTCGATGGTATACGTAATATAAAAATTTATCAAAGTAGGAAAGGGTACAGATTTTCCATAGACGCCCTGCTTCTTTACTCCTTTGTAAATCTTAAGCATGCAAAAAGGATTGCCGATCTGGGTGCAGGGTCAGGGGTTGTGGGATTACTGCTTGCCAAAAAATATCCGGATTCACAGGTGTCGTTAATAGAGTTACAGAGGACCCTTACCGGTCTCGCAGAAAAAAACATTGCACTGAATCAGCTTGTAGAAAAGGTTAAAGTAATAAACTGCGACATAAAAAAGATAAAAACCGTTAACCGTTCTCTGTTCACTGCCAACTACTTCGACCTTGTGGTTTCAAATCCTCCTTTCAGGCGGCAAAAAACCGGACTTATAAGCCCTACGGACGAAAAGGCCATAGCAAGGCATGAGATAAAGCTCAAGCTTGAAGATTTGATAGAAACCGCATACTATCTCCTCCGGGATAAAGGAAGGTTCTGTATAATCTATCATCCATCCAGACTTATAGAACTGATCGAGGGTTTAAGAAGGAAGAAGATGGAGCCGAAGAGATTGAAGTTTGTCCATTCTGATACCGGGACGGAAGCAAAGATGGTTCTTGTTGAGGCGGCAAAAAACGGCAGGCCCGAGATAAAGATCGAAAAACCGCTTTTTATATATAATGAGGATAAGTCCTACACGGACGAGGTAAAAGGGTTATATTAGACGTGCCCATTTGCGAATGTAAATGGCTATCTGCTAACTGACCTGATTACACCCAATGCAAGGCGGAGGGAGAGTTCGTCTGAGGTTTTTGCAAAGGATTGAATGGCGTCTTTTAATTCTTTGTGACTTGTAACATGCCCGAAGCCAAATACCTCCCACATCTCAACATCAAGGGTATTTTTATGAATAAAATTCTTTTCTGAGTTGGTCTTCAGGAATAAATCGGCTTGTTTGTCTTAAAATCGCGCGCAATGTTCCAACGTCAAGTTCGTTATGCATTGGAATTGTCAGAGATTGGGATTCTCCCGAAGGGGAAACACGGCGTAGTTTTGCATGGCTGCCTTTTTGAGAATAAACTGAGAAACCGAATTGTGAAAGAACTGATATTACCTCTTTTCCAGATAGACGCTTTAGTTTAGGCGACATCGGCTACAGTCTCCATTTCCAGGGTAAGAAGCAGCGTGGGATTTGGGGCAAGTCCCATTTGTTCAAGGTCTTCGCCTTCAAGATGGAGAGCAACCGCTTCTTTTAGATTTTCAATAGTTTCATCAATTGTTTTCCCCTGCGTCACAACAGGGATTTCAAGACATTCAGCGATATAATATTTTTCACCCTTCCTGAGAAATACTTTTATATTATGCTGAAGTGTTTCTCTCATGCCTCACCTCCTCAATTTTTAATATTTTAACACAGATGAAAGATAGGGGTGAGGAATTATCTGCTGACTGCCCTTATTATTTTCAATGCAAGGCGAAGGGTGGGTTCGTCTGAGGTTTTTGAAAAAGTGTTTCAGTCAATGGTATATTGCCTTTACTATTTTGGCGGTCAGCTTGAGTTTTTCCGCGTCGCTCTCCTTGAGCAGATTA
>JACQXD010000033.1:0-6534 GCA_016208875.1 Nitrospirota bacterium | reverse complement strand
TTTTAAGTCTTTCGTTGTTTTGCCCTGATGGGAAAGGGTAAAGACATCAGAAAGTTCGACGTCTAAAGCCAGTGCTAATTTTATGACCGTATCAAGAGATGGATTGCCTTTTCCTCTCTCGATGCTACTCAAATATTTTGAACTGATACCTATTTTCTCTGAAAGCTTTTCCTGAGACATGTTTTTTGCACGTCTTAACTCTTTAATACGTAATCCTATAACTTTCTTTTTTTCCATACATCAATAATATGAGCGTTTGAGATAGTAAAAATAAACAAACTGGAAAGAGATTTTTATTGATTTTTTCTCTTGGGGAGTATATATTTAGAACAGACAAATAGAATTTATCATTATTTGTCAATCTGGCAAGAGGGAATAAGCATAAGTCGCAAAAGATATGGATTATTAAAGAGAGGTTAATGAATCAAGCATGAAGGGGGATGAGGTTTGACTATATTCTTTACTGGAGCAACTGGATTTCTTGGGCGATATTTTGCTGCAACCCTTCTAAAGCAGGGGAATAAAATATTATTTCTTGCACGATCAAAAGGCAACATATCTGCAAAACAGAGGATTGATAACATTCTCAGTTTCATTTACCCTGACATTTTACAACTTAAAGACCATTATTCTGTTGTCGAGGGCGACGTCACAAAGAGAAACTTCGGTATTCCTGCCGCTGATTATGAACGACTCCTTGATTCCGGAATTGATGAAGTTTGGTCTGTTGCAGGTTCGATTTCTTTTTCAGAAAAGGTACGTAACGATACTTTCAGAACCAATGTAATCGGGATGGAAAAAATGTTGGCGTTTTGCAATAGCATCCGTCCGCGACAGCTCCACTTTATCTCAACGGCCTATGTCTGTGGCAACACGCAAGGAGTGTTCAAAGAGGATACTCTCAATTGCGGTCAGAAATTCAACAACCCATACGAAGAAAGTAAGTTTATTGCAGAGAGTAAGATAAGGGAATGGAACAAGGCAAACTTTGAAACAAAAATATTTATTTATCGCCCAAGCATTGTCGTGGGGGATTCAATAACAGGAAAGACCGCCGGCTTTTCCGGGTATTACACATACATGAGGACTTATCACATTCTTAAAAAATTACTCGAAAAAAGAGGTAACAATATACCACGAGATACAAAAGGTAGATTAATCTGCCCACTACATGTGCCGGGCGTTTACGAGGCAAACCTTAATATTGTCACCATTGATTATGTAACTGATATGGCGATGCGTATAAGAAATAGAGGGAAGGGAGGCGTCTATCACCTCACTGACAGTAATCCCAAGTCATATGGATACTGGCTTGAGATAGGCACACAATTTTTAGGCTTTTCCGGCATTACTACCTCGAAAGATTTGCGCATGCAAACCATTATTGACTCAGAATTATTGCAAGCAATTGAAAGGCAAATTGCAAAAGGAATAATAGACTATCTACCCTACTTTTCTCATAAACAGTTCTTTGACAAAACCAATGTCAAGGACGTACTTGGTGTCGGGTATTACGAGCATCCGCCGGTAACCCCTGCACTCATAGAAACGCTTTTGAAATATGCCGTTGCAGCAGATTTTAAAATTGCAGAATAGATAAGCAGTTCATATCGAAAAAGAAGAAGACGGATGAAGGCAAGGGACATCGCAAGGGCAAATCTTAGCTTGAATAAAATTCATGCTGCTGTGGTTGAAGGTCTGCTGGATGAAAAAGAGATTTTTGAAGACAAAGGATTCATTTCGCTTTTGCTTCATATCTATAAAAACAGAACCATGTTTCCGGAAAACCTATCGGTACTTTTACACGATATCCGCAAGGCACTCCTTGAAAGGAAAATCACTACGAATGAACTAACGGAAAATCTTCATCTGTTGCTTATTGAGATACGAAAGAGAAAACAACGAAAAAAGGGCCGGCATTTAAATTTTTATAGAAATTCTGTTTGATTTTTCTATATCGGAAATTCCGATGAGTCCCTTTTCAATGGCAGAAACAGCCTTAATGCCCCGCAGTCTTAGACCTTCGGAGACACGCACATCAACATTCTCATCCGTGTATATCTTTAATTTTGGCAATCTTTTTCTCCAGAATAGATGGATGGATTTTCCTCAGTGATTCTATTGCCTTGATCGAGTTTTTCCATGCCTTGTCTATCTCGGCTTTGTGTTCATAGTAGTAGGAAAGGGCATCATGGATTTGAGAGAGATTTAAATGGGGCAATGAAACAACGATATCTTCGGGAGACATACCCATAATCTCATATCTAACGGCAATATCCAGCACGCGAATGCCGGTGCCTGAGATTATAGGTTCGCCACCTCTTATTTTTTTATCAACAGCGATATAGGGATGCTGCAACTGCTTAGTCAATGTAGCCAAATTCCTCACCTCCTTTTTATTGTTTTATTTTATATTAAAATAACGGCTTTTTCTATAATGATTTTTTTAAAAAACCTTGAATTGGAGTTATAACGGTGTCATTTCCGCATACCCCAATGCCTTATATGCCTTAAGCCTTCTCCTATACATACGCTGTAGTACAGGCACATTGCCGTCAACATAATCTATTTCTTCAATCGGGTTTTAAGCCTTGTAATTGCGGATACTGTTGCATTTTTATCTTCGATCATTTATATGATTTTCTGGGCAACTATGGATACTATTTTTGCTCTTTATTCTCTATCTGTATTGTATTCGACATCAATTCACCGAGGGATGAGACAATATTTTTCACAACCTCCATTTCGGGAAGCGGTATTTTCAGATATGACCTTCCTGTTTTTTCATCCTTTCCGAGCATTGTATTAAGATGCTCAAGAGGCTGCTCTGTTTGGGAGAGAATTTTCCCGATGTTCATTAAGAATTGTGCCCCGCTTGTCAGGAGGTTACTTAGAGAATCCAGTTTCCCCCTTTCGCCTACATCTGAAGCTATAGCTCTATCTTTCCTCTCCTCTGCCTGAACGGTTGTTTCCCGCATATCGGCAGCTTTTTTATCCAGTTCCGTCTCAATTTGCTGCTGCCTTTCTATTTCCGGGTTTGCCTTCTCCAGATTTTCTGTTATCGTGTCCACCGAATGCATAAATCTCTTGAATTGCGATTCTCCAACCATTACAGTATTTTCACCATCGCTATCGAGTGCCCCTGCGAATAATGATCTCTTGAATTTAAGAAGATCGAGTATCCTTTCCTCAATCGAAGTTTCTGTAACAAAGTTAATAACGCGAACCGTCTTGTGCTGGCCCAGCCTATGCACCCGTCCGACACGCTGCTCAAGCACAGCAGGGTTCCATGGAATGTCCATATTAATTACAACCGAGCCGCTCTGAAGGTTCAACCCCACACCACCGGCATCCGTAGACAGAAAAACCTTACATGCAGGGTCTTCCCTGAATTTTGACATTAATCCTTTTCTCTGTTTTGAAGGCACACTGCCGTTTAAATGGACGTATCCTATTCCGTTTCGTGCAAGAATACGTTCAATCAATTCCGTCATCCTGAGCCATTGGCTGAAGATGACCGCCTTTTCCCCGGCCTCGATGACTATCTCTTTTAGTATTACTTCCAACTCCTCGATCTTTGGGCCGTGAATCGTTTTCTTGTCAACGAGATAGGTATTATCAGCCGCCATTCTCATATAATTCAAGGCTATCTGCAGCCGACGCTGGTCTGCTTCGCACAGGAATTTATAACGACGCCACTTGGCAACAAGTCTCACCACTATATCGTAATTTTCATCGTGTATAACCCTTTGTTCTTTTGTCATAGGAACGAAGAAGTTTTTATCGATCCGTTCGGGAAGCTGTTTTAGAACTTCGTCTTTTTTCCTCCGTATCATGACATCCTTTAGAGAGTCCCTTACAGATTGGAGGTTTTGGTAGCCGATTACCTTCCCGCCTTCATCAACAATTCGGTGGGTATGAACAAAGCGGTATAATGGGCCGAGCTTCTGACGGTCAATAAATTCCATTATAGAGTGCAATTCCTCGATCCTGTTTTCTATGGGAGTTCCGGTAAGCACAATGGCGAATGTCGATTCCAGTTGCTTAACATATTGTGCAGTCCTCGTCTTCCAGTTCTTGATCCTCTGTGCCTCATCGAGGATGATCAGATCGGGAGACCACTCTCTTATCATGTCTATGTCCCTGAAGACTATCTCATAATTGATGAGCTTATAAAAAGAACCGTTCAGGTAGAGTTTCTTCCTCTGATGATTGAGTCTGAATTGTTTTGCCGAGTCCCATATCATCACCGATAAGGCAGCGGCCTGCATTCACTGCAAATAATGCACCTTCACGCTGATAATGGTAGAGTTTGGTTTTCAAGACAGTTTTCAAGATCGGACTTTCGATTCCGTCTTTGAGTTGAGACCTGACAATGGTACGACGGTGTTCGGTATCCTGATGTTCTGCAATGTACTGCATTACATCATCATAGCAGCGTATTTCATGTCCGCCACCTTGAGGTATGTTGTTGAGGAACCGATGAAAATTAAGTCTATGTTCTTCTTTAAGTATCCCGTTTGCGTCGAAGAATCTATCTGCCAGTGAAATCAGCTCAGGTGGTGCATCCTTTCCTGCCTTGAACCTGACTTCTTTCTTAAGTCCGTAACTCAAGTAGACCTCGGAATAAGGCATGTTATAGCCCATTTGGAATGCCTTTTTTGCACCTTTCTTTTTCATTAATTTAGATAAGGTGAATTCTATATGCTTGCATGTACCGAGTCCATTGATGCTGTAATCAGGACAGGAACAGTAGTTGTTTCCGGAAGCGGTTCCACGGACGGCAATTTTATAGGTCTTTCCGGATAAATGATTGGTTAATGAGAAATCCGAAAAAAAGGGATGATCGCCGATATTTTGAAGTTTATAATTCTGCTGTTCAGCGTACTGTCTCCTGAGTATACGCTGCCATTCTTCAAGATCGAGATTATCGGGTTTATGAATCCTCGATACCTTCAACGCAATTGGCTTTGCCTTTGATCTTTTTAAATTTTTAGACCGCATTCTCTGCTCGATTGATTTAAGCACATTCCTTGTAGAGGTCTTCTTTAATGGCGAGTCTATACACTACTTCAGACCGTATCTCTTTCCGAAGTCTTTAACTATTACAGATTTTTCGAGGTCAATATCTCTCATTCTCTGGATAAATTCTGCCCTTAACTCGGGTTCTTCGAAGAGACTTTTTTTAATCTGAACAACATCACGCTGCAATTCAATAACCTTTTTGTAAAGGGTCTCAACGGTAATGGCTTTCATTTGTTAACCTCCTTATAGATGTCAACCTATTTTATCACAGATAGCACTTCTCGTCTTACAGCGACACAAAATTCAAAAGATGCAGACTATTTTCAGGCGTATTTTATAAGGTTTAGAAAGAGATCAAGGTTAATAAGTTCAAGTGGTAATAAGTTCAAGTTTCTATCCCCATGAGTTACGATTTATTTTTAAGGCATTAAGAGAAAAAACTTTCAACGATTTCAAATCAGAACTTGAGGCGAGGTTGGAAGAATAATTGGCTTTTGTCATGTCTTTTTTGCATGAGTAAAATTTCACTACTATATCTAATGTAATCCTACAGCAACCACCAACGCATCATTCACTTCCTGCATTTTTTCAGGAGAAAGCGAACCGACATAGTGGGATAGTGATGATTTGGGAATGCTGACAAGCTCATCACAGTGGATACTGCTATCGTGTTTTAGTCCTTCCTCGATGCCGACCCTTACCTGAGTAGATAAACCATCATAGCTTGAATAAATCGGTGCACAGATTACCGTCGAGAGCCTTGAATCAATAAGCACCTGTCGGCTTACTATGACAAATACACGAAATTTTTTAGGGTCATGGGGATTTCCTTTATATACGCGATAAAGCTCGCCTCGTCTCATAAATCAGCCTGATAAGATAGAACATCTTCTGCTTCTCTGTTGAGTCTCTCAGCCTTTTTATTGAGGATTTTAAGGTCTGCCATATCTCTTTTCTTTCGCGCCTGCCTTTCGATAAAATCCCGCACTGCTTTCTCAATGAATTCCGACATGTTTTTCTGTCTGCCGAACAATTCATTAATGCTATGAAGCAATTCCTCTGAAAGGGTTATAGATGTCTTAACTTTCATACTACTAATATACTACTTATATCTTACAGTGTCAAGCCCTCTCGACAAACCAGAATCCTTCAGTAATATAGCAGGCCCCAGGGAGAGGCTGGGTTAGAAAATAGAACCGGTACATTAATCTGATATGCTCGAATCCAGGATTTTTTTAAAGGCAGTCAAAAGTTCTTCATCCTCGATCCCGTAAATTCTGTCGATCACCAGATTTTTTAATTGGGACGTACTCATACTGCATTTCACCTCCTCATCACAAAAGGTTCTACTGTTTAAATTATATATAGAGTTCGTTGCATTAATCATGTTAAATAATTCTCAAAGAAATTTTTAATTAGTTTTGGATTTTTTTGCATTTGCCTGAGGGCTCCGAGCACCAAACGTGCAAGTTGCTTCTTGTCTTGCGCATGGTGATTTTTCAGCGTTAC
>JACQXD010000054.1 GCA_016208875.1 Nitrospirota bacterium | reverse complement strand
TGAATAAATAAATTTTCAATAAATCTCCCCTAACCCCTCTTTTCCAAAGAGGGGGTCAGAAGGATTCCCGACAAGCGAGAATGACAAAGTACGATTTATTTTTTTGATACCCCGCCGTCTCTGCGGCGGGGAGGTTCATTTAGTTTAAGATTATATCAAATTCCATAAAGTATGGTGGGCGATCATAGAATCTTTGTTATCGGCACCAAAGATAAGAACTTCTCACAGATGTGCTAAAATAATCCATCTTTCTGAAAGGAGTGTAATCCATGCTTAAACTCGGTGTCCTCGCATCGGGGCGCGGATCCAATTTTCAGGCGATCATCGCCGAGATAGAAAAGGGGAATCTCAAGGCATCGGTAGAGATATTGATTACGGATAATCCCTCTGCCTTTGCTATCGAAAGGGCTAAAAAACACAATATAAACTATATCTTCATAGACCCGAAAGAATTTCCGACAAAGGATGCTTTTTTTAAACGGATAGCCGACGAATTAAAAGTGAGGGGTGTAGAACTCGTTATACTCGCAGGATTTATGAGGATCGTAAGAAAACCTCTGATAGATGCATTTCCCGACAGGATAATGAATATCCACCCTGCACTTCTTCCCGCATTTCCCGGGCTACACGGGCAAAGGCAAGCACTCGATTATGGGGTTAAGATTTCGGGTTGCACAGTCCATTTCGTAGATGAGGGGATGGATACAGGTCCGATCATTATTCAGGCATCAGTCCCTGTTTTACCGGACGATACGGAGGATACGCTCTCTGAGAGGATATTAAGTTCCGAGCATAAGATATATCCTGAGGCTGTAAGGCTTTTTTCAGAGGGAAGGCTTGAGATAAGGGGAAGGACGGTCAGGATAAAGGATCACCCTGAAATCGCATCCAATATCATAAATCCGCCTTGTAGATGATCATATAGCATGCGAATCTCTGCCGGTGAACTAAAGGGAAGAAAGATAGGCTCGAAAAAGGTTTTTGGCCTTGTTACAAAACATGGTGCATTGAGACCAACCTCATCTAAGGTAAGGGAGTCTATCTTTAATATAATCGGCGGTTTTATAAAGGGTTCCATATTCGTTGACCTCTACGCAGGTACGGGTGCTGTGGGTATGGAGGCTATGAGCAGGGGGGCAAATACCGTTTACTTTGTCGAGGCAGATAAAAAAAGGGCAGAACTTATAGAGAAGACGCTTGAGGGCTGCGGGTGCCGCTCAAAGGCAAATATTGTAAGGAGAAATGCCTCAGATTTTATAAGGAAGGCGGCTACAGATAGATTAAAGTTCGATATTGTCTTTCTCGATCCACCTTATTATTCGGGTGAACTTGAAGATATTCTCTCTCTGCCGGCGAATGGTGAAATACTTAAGGATGAAGGTATTATCATTGCAGAGCATCTCTCGAAGAAAAGACTTCCTGATGAAATAGGGAAACTTATACAGAAAAAGGCTTACAAATACGGCGACACTATGCTAACATTGTTCGGAAAGGTTACCGATTTGTGAAAAAAGTATTAGAGAGTTAACTGGTAATGAAACAAACATGCCGACAAGTCGGCACAAGGGACAATGAAAATCACCCCTCACCCTCGCCCTCTCCCACAAGGGGAGAGGGGACTATTATATTATTCCCCTCCCTTGATGGGAGGGGATATAGGGGAGGGTGAAAGGTATTTTCAGGTGAAAAAACTTGCCATCTATCCAGGCACATTCGATCCTGTAACAAACGGGCATATAGACCTTGTGAAAAGGGGACTGAGGATATTCGATGAGATAATAGTCGCCATTACCACTGCCCAGAAAAAACAGCCCCTGTTTACTATAGAGGAGCGGCTGGAATTGATAAAGGACGCTGTCAAAAGTTTTAAAAATGTAAGGGTCGAATTTTTTGATGGACTATTAATCGATTATGTAAAGTACAGAAAAGGGATAGCGGTCATTAGAGGGCTGAGGGCTGTCTCCGATTTCGAATATGAACTTCAAATGGCGCTTATGAATAGAAGGCTCGATCTAAATATAGAGACTGTTTTTATGATGCCATCCGAGGAGTATTCATTTCTGACGTCTACGATGATAAAAGAGGTTGCCTCATTCGGCGGTTCGGTCAAGGGGCTGGTACCCGGGGTAGTAGAAAAGGCATTGAGGAGAAAATTTAATGATAACAATCGAGGATTTTGCAAAGGTTGAGCTTACTATAGGAAAGGTGCTTGAGGCACAAAGGGTCGAAGGCTCGAACAAATTGATCGTTATGAAGGTTGATACGGGAGAAGAAAGACAGATAGTAGCGGGCATCGGCAAGGCATATATACCCGAAGACCTTATCGGCAAAAATATAGTAGTTGTGACAAACCTTCAACCTGCTAAACTTATGGGGGTGGAATCACAGGGCATGCTCCTTGCCGCATCGGATGACGAAGGGAATTTGTCGATAATTACCCCTGAAAAAGGGATTAAACAGGGGGCAAAGGTAAAATAAAATGCGAGTCAATCGTTAAGCATATACCGGTCGTCTCTTGCATGGAGGCTTCTTATATTCTATTCTGTATTCGTCTAAAAAAGTGGACTGTCGGCGGTACATATCCCGGATAATAGTGTTGTAGGGCTTCCGAAATTCTCAACCCTCATCAAATAGTCATCTTCTCCTGCAAAGTTTTCTATCCTTTCGTTTTCCCCTTGGTCTCTCCCAACGATAATTTTGCATAGAGGAGATACCCTGAAGTGCCTGCCGAGTCTCAAGAGATGCAGATCATTCAAAGAGGGATCCGGATTGTGGTCAAGGAGTTCACGGAGTCTATAGGAATAATTTGGTTCGGTAAGAAGGCAACCTCCTGCCGGGAGAGGATAATCCGTAAGTCCGAGTTCTCTTGCAAGTGCCATCTGCGGCCTTCTCGAACGACCATTAAAGGCATAAAGCCTTTCCCTGTCTACAATACCCTTTATCTCCGGAATTGTAGGTCTCATTATTTTTGCGCTCAATGGTCTAATAACAATTCCTTCTACCCCTGCCTCTCTGTCGATCGAGGAGAGCGTATTTTTCATCTGGCTCATCGGCCTCTGTCCGACAACCTCTCCTGTGATTATGAAATCAGCCCCTGTTATGCCCATCAAATCCTTTGCTTCCTTAAGCATCAGAATCCTGCAGTCAATACATGGGTTCATGTTCCTGCCGTGACCGTGTTTCGGCCTCTTAACGATCTCTATGAACTTATCTGCAAGATGGCAGAGTTTCACACTGAACCCGAACTTCTCCGCTGCAGAGAACGGGTCCTTCGAGCATGATGACTTATCGGAAATATCACAGCCGAAGTGCGTGAGGAATGTTACAGCAGTTACGTCTATCCCCTGCCTCAGCAGGGCGAGGATAGCGAGAGTGCTGTCAAGCCCTCCCGAAAAAAGTGCTATCGCTTTTGACATATTTTAACTTGCGGAAGTGTCTTAGCTTATTATTTCGATAAGGCGATCGTAGGCGATTTCCCTGTCGAAGGCAATACCGACAAAATAATCCTTTTCTTGCGAACAGACCGATGCTATTCTCCCCTCAAAATCGTCTGTCATTGTCATCCCATCGGGGGTGTAGGACAAAAGCTTAACAGATACCGGAATAGCTTTCTTCATAGACACGTCGGTATAAACCCCCATCCCGCCCTGCGAGATGGTGACTACCTGTGAGTTGATACTCTCACATAAGCCCTTATCCGTTGTCGTAATCACCGCCTTGGTGAAAACCGGATACCTTGGATACCTGCGCGTTTCTTTATACATAGTTACTCCCTTTTATACTTAAAATCAAACCTTATATATATTATAAAACTTTAAGGTGAGAAATGTCTCAAGATTAAAATACTTTTGTTTAAAACGGTTCCCTTGACTTTATTTTATACACTATGATACAGTTTGTATAAATCATGAAGACACAACTCAATCAAAAACAAGCGGACGCAGTCCGCTATATACGAAACCGGCTTATGCAAAAGGGCGAAACCCCATCTGTACGCGAGCTGATGACGGCACTTGGATATAAATCTCCGAGATCGGCTGCTTTAATTATCGGGGAACTAATCGAAAAAGGCATTTTGAAAAAGCGTTCGAACGGAGAGTTGCAGTTAATTAAAGATATTGATGCGGATTCAACCCATGCCCACACAGTAGATATTCCTTTAGTCGGTATGGTAACCTGCGGCATGCCTATCTTGGCTCAGGAAAATATAGAGGGATATATTCCTGTCTCCGTTTCCCTCGCAAAGCCCGGATTTAAGTATTTCTTGCTTAAGGCTAAAGGCGATTCCATGAACAAAGCCGGAATCAATGATGGAGATTTAATACTCGTTCGCCGGCAGTCCATAGCACAAAATGGCGATATAGTCGTAGCATTGATTGACGATGAAGCAACCGTGAAAGAATTTCAGCATAGTAAAAATTGCGTTGTTTTAATGCCGAGATCGGATAATAAAAAGCATAAACCGATTATCCTGACTGAAAATTTTCAGGTTCAAGGAGTGGCTGTGACAACTATTCCAAAATTGGAGGTGTGAAGATGGCAAAGAACGCACCGCATGGAGACAATCACAGGCATGTCGCAGTTAAAAATCGCACACAGGTTTATAACCCTCACAATCAGCGCTGGACAAAAATAGACGCGGACACTAATCTATTTATTGATCAGAAGGACGCTAAAGAGCCGTCTAAAGGGGTGAGGAAGGAGAAATAAATTCATATGCAATTATTGCTGTAGAACTAACTGCAATATGAAATGATGATCTATGGAACTCGTTAGATATACGCGGAAATATGACTAAAAAAAAGAAGACACTGGAGGCAGAATTAAAAACTGGTTATCTACTTGATTTTATCAGTGGCGAACCTGTTAAGGCCACGCCGGAGGAAGTGCAAGCGGTTCAGGTATTTGCTCAGCGACTGGTAGATGATTACGGTTATCCGAAATTGCACATCCAAACGCGCCCACAACATCGGGTCAGGAATCGCCCCTCGGACGAGGAAAAATCCTATCCCGTGGATATCGCCGTCTTTTGTTCGTCTAAGAAGACTGAAGACAATCTGTTTATGGTTGTGGAGTGCAAGAAAAAGAACCGCAAGGATGGTATCGCCCAACTCAAACTTTATATGGATATGTCATCTGCTGAGGTTGGCGTCTGGTTTAACGGTGATGAGCATGAGTATTTGCGAAAAATACACCATAAAGACGGTTCACGTACATATACGCCGCTACCCAATATTCCCCGTCATGGCCAACGTATTGAAGACATCGGACTTTTCGCACGCAAAGATCTCAAAAAACCATCCAACCTGAAAGCCGTATTTCGCGACTTGCGCAATCATCTCGCGGGGATGACAACAGGCATCACCCGTGACGAAGCATTGGCGCAGGAAATCATTAACATCTTGTTTTGTAAGATTCTTGATGAGCAGGAAACCGACCAAGACAAAACAGTGACATTCCGTGCTGGCGTTGGAGAAAAACCTGAAACCGTTCGTGAACGCATTCTTAATCTCTTTGAACGAGTGAAAACAGCAACATTTGAGGATGTATTCGATAAGAATGACACAATAAGCATTGATGCGGATAGTCTCTCCTATGTGGTTGGTGAACTTCAGAACTATTGTATCATGGAGGCTGACCGTGACGCCATTGGTGATGCTTTCGAGGTGTTCATTGGGCCGGCTTTACGTGGAGCGGAAGGCCAGTTCTTTACACCTCGCAATGTGGTCAAAATGATGGTCGAAATCCTTGACCCTAAACCGGGCGAAAAGATTATAGATCCCGCTTGTGGCTCCGGCGGCTTTCTCATCGGTGCGTTGGAGCATGTTAAGCAACTTTTCAAACGAGAAGTCGAGGTCGCCACAGACTGTTTTCGTGGTATCGACAAAGATGCGTTCCTGGCAAAGGTATGCAAGGCATACATGGCGATTGTTGGGGATGGGCGCGGCGGCGTGTTCTGCGCGAACTCTCTGAACAGGCCGGAAGAGTGGCCGCATGGGCTGAGAGAAAAAGCAAAATTCGGCGTATTTAACGTTGTCATGACCAATCCTCCTTTCGGTAATAAGATCGTTGTTAAAGGCGCGCCCGTACTGTCGCAGTTTGCTCTTGGATATAAATGGAAGCTCGATAAAAAATCAGTTCATTTCGAAAAGACATCCTCGATTCACGAAGATCAGCCGCCCCAATTGCTCTTTCTTGAACGCTGTCTCCAATTTCTGATGCCCAATGGACGCCTATGTATTGTTTTACCTGAGAGTATTCTCGGCAATCCGTCTTATGAATATATCATCTCCTATCTTTTAAACAATACTCGACTTCTTGCGGTTATTACAATGCCTGAATCATTGTTCAAGACAAGTGGAAAAGGCGGCACGCATACAAAAGTTTGCGCGATTCTTCTAACCAAAAATAAGACTTCTGAACCGTATGATATCTTTATGGCCGAGGCCAAGTGGTGCGGACACGATTCTCGCGGCAACCCGACTTTGCGGAGAAACACGCAAGGAGAAATGGAACTGCTTGACGACATCCCGCTTATCACTGAACGCTATAGGCAAATTATGATGAAAGGCGGAACTGTTCGCGATCACCTCGGATTCATTTTACGATCCGACAAAATCCAGAACCGCATTTTGGTGCCGAAGTATTATAATCCTGAGATCATACTTGATTTGCAACGGCTCAAGAAGACCCATACCTTAGTAACTGTCGGCAGTCTCATCGAAGATAAAAAAATATCTCTGGATACTGGCATAGAAATCGGGAAAATGGCGTACGGCACGGGGAGTATACCATTCATCAGGACATCCGACTTCTCCAATTGGGAGATTAAGGCTGATTTTAAGCATGGGGTAAGTCGGGAGATTTACGAAGAGTATCAAGGAAAAGTCGACGTCGAGCCCGGCGATATTTTGATGGTTCGCGATGGCACTTATTTGATCGGGACAACGGCTATCGTCACTCAAAGCGATGTCCCAATGCTTTTTCAGAGTCATATTTATCGGATTAGACCATTGGCAAAGAAAGAAATTGATCCATGGCTTCTCTTTGCTTGTCTGAATTCACCGATTGTAAAGCGTCAGATAAAAGCCAAGCAGTTCACACAGGACATCATCGACACATTGGGCAAGCGTTTGTTTGAGGTGGTTCTGCCTATACCAAAGGACGCCAATGTACGAAAAAAGATCGCCGAAGAAACCAAGCGAGTAATCGAAACGCGCATCCAACTCCGCAACCGCGCACGAGAAATAGCTTTTGAAGTCGAGGGAATCGAACCGGATAAAAAGGGCGATGTGAAAGCAATTGAAGAGATTTAGGTATGAATACGATGACCGGAAGGCGGATAAGGGGACGGTTGAAGGGGTGAGGAAGGAGAAGTAAGTGACAGAACAGATAACTGATGAACCAAAATACAATCCTGAAACTGTGAAAACTGTTTTGAACGTTCTCCAAAAAGAATTTGAAGTGGAACAGGAAAGGGATAGATTTATTACATCAAAAGTTCAGATGATGTTAACTGTCGCTGGTATTTTATTAACTTCCATAATTTTTCTTCTCAAAACAATATATGAGCAGAAATGGTATATAAATTTAAACGCCTCACTGCTAATGATGGCAATGCTCATAATTATTATAGCTATAATTATTTTTCTGAATGTAATGCGGATAAAAACATTTCAAAGAATAGATTATGAAAAACTTGTCTTTAATAAAGAATTAGAAAAAAAGGTGCAAGATGTGGAGAGTAGATTAATTGCCACTTATGAAGAAACTCTTAAGAAAAATGTACCGGTTGTTGATAATATGGCAAATGTTTTTCAAAAAGGAACCAAATTAATTATGATCTCAATTTCAATGATTTATGTAGTCTTACTGACTATTTTAAGCATCATCATTAGAACCTTTATAGGAGGTAACGTATGAGCAAAACAAAACAAGGAGCAAGTAGTTCTCAACAAAACTCAGGTAATAGCAACCAAAGCAATCAAGGCAAACCTCAAAGCTACGGCACAGTGCCTTTGCAAAGGGGAGCAGGCCAATCCAATAAAAAAATAAAATATTCTTAAAAGGAGAAATCCGATGGGTAATAAAAAACCAGAATCAAAACCCAAAAAAAATGTACAACCATCTAAAGATAAGCCAAAGCCTTATCCATTAAGAGATTTTAATTCGGAGGTCGAAAAACACAAAATTAAGTAGAAAAATGTATTTAGCTGGGAAATTGTTTTAGGAGGAAGATATGAGCAACACAGATAAACAAAACGCTAATAAGCTTGAAAAAAACTCTGATAATAAAGAAAACTCTGGGTCTAACACAGCCGGAAACGATCTAAATACTCTCAAACCAAAAAGTTATGGAACTGTCCGAATGGTTAGTTCTCGAACGTACAAATCAAATATGGAGGAGTCAGATGAGCGATAAAAAACATGAAGCAAAACAGCCGACAAAATAAGAGTCGGCAAAACCAAAACCAAAACCTTATCCTTTAAGATCAAGCGATTACACTGAAAATCCAAAAGATATAATCACCATAGAACAGCCGATCGAAGATGATAAATAACAAGGTCTTATATCTGTTAAAAGGCAGATATTGAAAAGAATAAATTTATGAAGACTGCAACCCTCACTGAGATATCGCACAGCAGAAAGAAAATGGAGCGGCTCTAATAAATGAATGTTGCAAGACCTAAAACCACCATAATCATCGGCGATAGCAGGAGGGTTTTATAACTTATGAGCCGTAAAACATACACAGAGCCTAAGCGGACTTGTTGCACAGGCATGCTGGATAACTGCAAAGCTTGCAAAGAAAAACATAATCAGAAACTAATATTCCAGTCCCGGATCTTGGTGGCAGGGTAGAGATTAAGACAACACGGCGAGACTCTGATTCACCTGTTACCCTATTTTGATTTATGGGATTTATACTCTAACATCAGAAATCTGGAAATTTAATATGTGGAACGAGAGAAAAGGCATTAAAGAGAAAAGGCATTAAGATGAGATTCTGAACAAGTCCGGCCACTATGATATTTCTATATGGCGATGGACGGAAAACAGATATGTGAGACTGAAATATACGGATAAATCGGGTTGATTCAGCGTACAGGTACTATATTCAATGTGATCCCCTGAAGAAACTTGTTAATTATCCCGATGATTTCGTGGTGTACCGTATCTATATTTTTCGATGCATTTATCAATTTAATCCTCTCCGGTTCCATTGCGGCAAGCTGTAGATACCCTTCCCTGACCCTCCTATGAAACTCTATATCTTCGAGTTCAAGCCTGTCTCTCTTGTTAATTTTCCTATTCCTTTTGAGACCTATTTCAACATCCAGATCGAATAATATCGTAATATCCGGCCTCATACCGCCGGTTGCTATCTTATCGAGGGTATCTATTAATTTAAGGCTTATCCCTCTGCCATAGCCCTGGTATGCAACCGTAGAATCGCTGAAACGATCTGTTATAACGATTTTCCCGCTGTTAATTACAGGGATAATTTTCTCTTTTAAGTGTTGAATTCTCGCTGCATTATACAGCAGCAGTTCTGCCATATAATCCATTTTGTCATGCCTTGTCGAAAGCAGAACCCTTCGTATCTGCCGGCTGATGACCGTGCCGCCCGGTTCCTCGGTAAGTATTGTATTAAACCCTTTTTTTGAGAGATATTCCGAGAGCAGTTTTGCCTGTGTTGACTTACCTGTACCTTCTATCCCTTCGAGGGATACAAACGTCCCTGTTCTACCCCCCTTTATTCTGCGTTTTATCACGAGACCGACTCTTTTAACTTAATAAGTAATTGGAAAATCTTTAATGCCTCCTCGATGTTCCTCGACCCGGTTCCGCATGAAGGCGAAAGGATTGTCCTCGAAAGGATAAGATCTGACGGTATTGATCTCGAAAGCATGTCTACCTTAATGTCAAAGTGGTTTTTTATCGAATCGGAGGTCTCATCCCTCACAGCATCTGTTGTCGGTACGATCCCCCATGCAAGGTAGCCGCCGTTTTCGAGGAATTCGCTTATGTCGCCGTGGTACATTGCAAGGGTGTCGAAGTATCCGTATGCATCGAAGTTCAGGATATTGACCCCGGTTTTAAGCACGGCCGGCCAGTCTGCATTGCCGCAGCAGTGTATTCCGGAGAGGCCTCCGGATTTCTTTACAGTGTCCGAGGTTTCTCTGATCAGCCTCATCGCTTCATCGGTGTTTACACCGAGATAGGCTGTGCTGCCGAGCGCCGAGAGTATGGGCTCATCTATGAAAATGATCACATTATCCGCATATTGTTTTAATATGTCTATCTGCCATCTCACCTTTGCCTTAAGTAGCATAAGTGATATCTCTCTCAATTCTTCGTCAAAATAAACGAGCCTTCCATCCGTGTCCTTAAGCCCGAGAGTAAAGGTTAAAGGACCTGTTACATGGCCTTTGATAAAATCCAATCTGTGGTTTATTTTTCGTAGGAATGTGTGAAATCCGACGGCATAATCCTCCGAGATCGCAATCCTGCAATCGTCACCGCAGCTCTCATAGAATCTTTCAACCTCGTCGCTTTTGTTTTTATCAATATAAATCGTCTCCCTTTCGATGTTGATCTTTATATTAGGCATCCCTTCGGAATACTGCGGTATCATCCACTCCCTGAAAGATAATCTCGGCAATTGAGGCCAGAATGGGATGTCGAATGTCTGAAGTACGATTCTGCATGCCTCGTCAGGGTCAGTGTGGGGAAGGCTTCCGATCCCGGTTGTCGAGAATGGTATTAGCATCTAAAAATGATACATTATTGGATGTAATTTGTAAGCCTTGACAAAAGATATTTTCTCTGATATGATTACAGGGTTTTCCCGTAGAATCTATTTTTTAAAGGAATTCGAAATGGAGGCAGGGTGCCGACAATAGCACAATTGGTAAGGCGTGGCAGAAAGAGTATAGCGAAGAAGACGAAGAGTCCTGCGATGAAGATGTGCCCGCAGACAAGAGGTGTGTGTGTGAGGGTTTACACAACGACACCCAAGAAGCCGAATTCTGCGCTGAGGAAAGTTGCGAGGGTAAGATTGACGAACGGGATGGAAGTGACCGCATACATACCCGGTGTAGGGCATAACCTTCAGGAACATTCTATAGTAATGATAAGAGGGGGAAGGGTTAAAGATCTCCCTGGAGTAGGATATCATATTATCAGAGGTACACTGGATTCTATGGGAGTTGCAGACAGAAGAAGGAGTAGGTCCAAATACGGAGCCAAGAGGCCGAAATAGAATGCCGATTTCGGAATGCAGAATGCGGAATCAAAAAACAAAAAAATAGGAATAAAAGAGAAATAATAATGCCGAGAAGAAGAGTTGCAGAAAAAAGAGAGATATTACCCGATCCGAAATATAATAGTAAGGTTGTGAGTAAGTTTATCAGCGTGATTATGGAAAGCGGGAAAAAATCGACTGCAGAGAAGATATGCTATGGCGCATTCGATATTATAAAAACGAAGACAGGGAATGATCCGCTCAAGGTGTTTAAGACAGCACTCGAAAATATTAAACCCTTAGTAGAGGTTAAACCGAGACGGGTAGGCGGTGCAACATATCAGGTCCCTGTTGAGATAAGACCGCAAAGGCGTATGGCACTTGCATTCAGATGGCTTAGAAACTATGCCCGTGGAAGGGCAGAAAAGACTATGAGGGAAAGGCTCGCATCTGAGCTGATAGAGGCATTTAATAACACAGGGGCGTCCATTAAGAAAAAAGAGGATGTCCATAAAATGGCGGAGGCAAATAAGGCCTTTGCCCATTATAGATGGTAAAAAGAGTAGAGGAGAAAAGAGTTGTCAGGGGTTATGTTAGAAAAGACACGCAATATTGGAATAATGGCACATATAGATGCAGGGAAGACTACGACTACGGAGCGTATCCTCTACTACACCGGTGTTACATATAAGATAGGAGAGGTCCATGAAGGCACTGCTGTCATGGACTGGATGATTCAGGAGCAGGAAAGAGGCATAACGATCACCTCGGCTGCTACTACATGTTTCTGGAAGGACCACAGGATTAATATCATTGACACGCCAGGGCATGTTGATTTTACCATTGAGGTTGAAAGGTCATTGAGAGTACTTGACGGTGCCGTGGCCGTTTTTGACGCTGTAGCAGGTGTCGAACCTCAGTCGGAGACCGTATGGCGACAGGCTGACAAATACAGAGTACCAAGAATAGCATTTATGAATAAGATGGATAGGGCAGGAGCAGATTTTTTTATGGGTGTACAAAGTATGATTGACCGTCTCGGTGCAAATCCCGTGTCGGTACAGATTCCGATAGGTGCCGAAGATAATTTCAAAGGATCGGTAGATATTGTCGGGATGAAGGCCGTATACTACGATGACGAAACACTCGGTGCAAAATATACCGAAGGCGAGATTCCTTCCGATTTGATACCGACAGCCAGAAAATACAGGGAAAAGATGCTGGAGGCATTGTCGGATGTTGATGAGAATATAATGGAAAAATTTCTCGGTGGTGAAGGAATAAGCGAAGAGGAGATAAAATCGGCATTAAGAAAAGGTACATTACAAATGAAGCTGACACCTGTTTTATGCGGGGCCGCCTTTAAAAATAAAGGTGTCCAGTTCTTATTGGACGCCATCGTTGATTATCTTCCGTCTCCGCTCGATGTACCGCCTGTAAGGGGGACAAAGCCGGGTAATGGTTCCGAGATGATTAGAAGGGCCGAGGCCGACGAACCGTTTTCCGCCCTTGCATTTAAGGTGATGACCGATTCGTATGTAGGACAGCTTACGTTTATAAGGGCATATTCCGGCGTGCTTTCCGCAGGTTCGTATATTTATAACTCTACAAAAGATGTTAAAGAAAGGGTCGGAAGGCTGCTTAAGATGCATGCCAATAAGCGAGAGGAGATAAAGGAGATATCCGCCGGTGATATAGCAGCAGTAGTAGGATTAAAACACACGTTGACCGGAGATACGCTGTGCGATGAAAAATCGCCGATACTGCTTGAATCCATGGAATTTCCCGAGCCTGTCATATCGGTGGCTATCGAACCGAAGACAAAGGCCGATCAGGAGAAACTATATGGGGCGATGGGTAAGCTTTCGCAGGAAGACCCATCGTTTAAGGTATCGTTTGACGAAGAAACAGGACAGACCATTATCTCGGGAATGGGTGAACTTCACCTTGAGATTATTGTGGATAGACTTTTAAGAGAATTTAAGGTTGAGGCGAACATCGGAAGACCTCAGGTTGCATATAAAGAGACGATAAGGACAATTTCAAAGGCAGAGGGCAAGTTTATAAAGCAGAGCGGCGGCCGGGGGCAATATGGCCATGTATACCTGGAGATCGAACCTACGACAGGTAAGGGATTCGAGTTTATCAACAAGATTGTCGGAGGGACGATACCGAGAGAATATATACCTGCCGTTGAAAAAGGAATAAAAGAGGCAATGGACTCCGGGGTATTGGCAGGCTATCCCGTTGTCGATGTTAAAGCTACTCTCTATGACGGCTCATATCATGACGTGGACTCATCGGAAATGGCATTTAAGATTGCCGGCTCGATCGGGTTCAAGGAGGCTGCGAAAAAGGCGAAACCAATTCTGCTGGAGCCTATAATGAGCGTTGAGGTCGTTACGCCTGAGAATTATATGGGAGACGTTATAGGTGATCTTAATTCGAGAAGGGGTAAGATCCAGACAATGGAAAAAAGAGGGAATGCCCAGGTGATAAGGTCCCAGGTTCCACTGGCAGAGATGTTCGGTTATGCTACTGTCCTTAGATCCAAGACACAGGGGCGAGCAACATATACGATGCAATTTTTTCGCTATGAGGAAGTACCAAAGGGTATATCGGATGCAATCATAGCGAAGGTAAAAGGCGAGTAACTACAATGCATAATTCAAAATGCAAACACCAAAATTCAAAATTAATGTATAATTACTGTTCCATAACTTTTCATTTTACATTTTGCAATTTGCATTTGTTAAGGAGGTAAAGATGGCAAAGGCTAAATTTGAGAGAACGAAACCGCATTGCAATGTAGGAACGATAGGGCACGTTGATCACGGGAAGACGACATTGACGTCGGCGATAACGAAGGTAATGTCATTCAAGGGGATGGCGAACTTCAGGTCTTACGACTCGATAGACAATGCACCCGAGGAGAAGGCGAGGGGAATAACGATAGCAACTGCCCATGTAGAATACGAGACGGACAAGAGGCATTATGCACATGTAGATTGTCCGGGGCATGCGGATTATATAAAGAATATGATAACCGGAGCTGCACAGATGGACGGTGCCATACTTGTGGTGAGTGCGGCAGACGGGCCGATGCCGCAGACGAGGGAGCACATACTGCTTGCGAGGCAGGTAGGAGTGCCGTACATAGTGGTATTCATGAACAAGGTAGACATGGTGGATGACCCCGAACTCTTGGATTTGGTAGAGCTTGAAGTAAGGGAGCTGCTATCGAAGTATCAGTTTCCCGGTGACAAGATACCTGTGATAAAGGGGAGCGCATTAAAGGCGATGGAGTCCACAAGCAGCGATTCTGCTGCACCGGAATATAAATGTGTACATGAGCTAATGGAGGCGATAGACAGTTATATACCGACGCCTGAAAGACCGATAGACAAGCCGTTCTTAATGCCTATGGAGGATGTATTCACCATATCGGGCAGGGGTACGGTGGTAACGGGGAGAGTAGAGAGAGGGATAGTAAAGGTAGGAGAAGAGTTAGAGATAGTGGGGTTAAGGGAGACACGTAAGACGGTAGCGACGGGAGTAGAGATGTTCAGGAAGCTTTTG
>JACQXD010000053.1 GCA_016208875.1 Nitrospirota bacterium | reverse complement strand
GAAAATCACGACAAATCTTAAAGGACAGAACCCCAGGCACGAAGTGAAATTCTGCATTACCAGTTGCGATACGCAAAAGGCCTTTTATGTTAATTTCTACTCCTATGAAGTATCTTCAGCCCCTTATAACTTCCTGCTTGAATTCTTTCCTGAACTCCAATTGGTTTCTTAAGCCGACTTTGACGTTGCCGTGGATTTACAGATTCACAAATTCTTTAAAATAAATTATACATCATAGTTTTTGGGTTTTAAATTATCTTGGAAGGTTATAGGGCCGGTAGGTTAAAATATTAAGATGTCCGACAGGGATCTCATAATTGAAGGCGCGAGGCAGAATAACCTCAAAAACATTACACTCAGGCTGCCTCACAATAAGGTCATTGCGGTAACCGGGGTTTCCGGTTCCGGCAAGTCTTCTCTTGCATTCGATACTATTTTTGCAGAAGGTCAGTGGAGGTTTATCGAGTCCCTGTCAACGTATGCGAGGCTTTTCCTTGAAAAGATCGACAGACCGGATGTCGATGCAATATATAATATCAGACCCGCCATTGCCCTCGAGCAAAAGAATCCCGTAAAGGGTTCACGCTCAACCGTAGGGACACTCACCGAGATTTATGACCTTCTGAGACTGCTTTACTCGAAGGTATCTATTCCGTTTTGCCCCCGGTGCGGCAGGGAGATAAGAAGATGGGATCCGTCACAGGTAGCAGTAGAACTGATTGAGAAATATGAGGGGCAGAGGGCAATAATTATTTTTGAGACAGGCGAATCGACAGAGAGTCTCAAACAAAGGGGATTCCACAGGGCGATGGTGAATGGGGAAATAGCTGATATAAACTCAAAACTCAAAACTCAAAACTCAAAACTTGACATTGTTCTCGATAGACTTGTAATAAGGGATGATCCTAGACTTTCCGACTCGATAGAAACGGCATGGAGGGAAGGGAATGGAAGAATAAAGGTTGTGATTATACAAAACTCCGACAGTACCCTCCTTAATTTTTCTTCTGCAAATGCCTGTGATGAATGTAATACCGAGCTTCCCGATGCGTCCCCCTTGTTGTTCTCTTTTAATCATCCTATAGGTGCATGCCCTGAATGCAAGGGGTTCGGGAATACGCTGGTATACGATGAGGATATTATAATACCCGATAAATATCTTTCCCTGGTAGAGGGTGCGATAGAGATATGGGAAAAACCTGTAACCCGATGGTGGAAGAAACAGATGATCGATGGAGCGAAAAAGGCGGGCATAGATGTAAAGAAGCCTTATATCGAACTTGCAAAGGAAGAAAGGGACAAACTATTCGGAGGCACTCCGGGTTTTTATGGGATAAACGATTTTTTCGAAGATCTCGAGGCTAAGCGATACAAACTGCATGTCAGGGTGTTTCTCAGCCGGTACAGGAGGGCAGTGCTATGCCCTTCTTGTAAAGGGAAGAGGCTAAAAAGAGAGGCGCTCTCATATAAGGTTTCAACCCTTGATATTGCAGAGATATGCGATCTGCCTATATCAAAACTCGGCATGTTTCTCGGAGATGCAGATTTATCGCCTTTTCAAAGGAACATGGCGAAAGAACTCTTAAGGCAGATCGATTTAAAACTCCGGTTTCTGAACAGGGTCGGCCTCGAATATCTGAGCCTTAACAGGCAAGGGAAGACACTCTCTGGTGGGGAATATCAAAGGGTGAATCTCTCAAATCAGTTAAGTTCGCTTTTAACAGGGACATTATATGTGCTCGATGAGCCAACGGTTGGACTCCATCCGAGAGACACGGAGAGAATTGCCGGGATTATGGCAGAACTTTCGGGACTTGGAAATACAATAGTAGTTGTTGAGCATGACAGGGACATCATCGAATCTGCCGACTGGATAGTTGAACTCGGTCCAGGCGGCGGCCATAAAGGGGGCGAGATTGTCTTCTCCGGACCCAAGAATGAATTCCTTAAGACCGATACTTTAACTGCAAGGTACCTTAAAAACAGTTTTAAGTTTCAAGTTTCAAGTTTCAAGTCAAAGGAAACTCAAAACTCAAAACTCAAAACTAAAAACTCAAAACTAATTTTATATGGCGCTTCAGGCAATAATCTGAAATCCGTAGATATTCGCATACCTCTGGGGACACTCACAACGATTACAGGAGTTTCAGGTTCCGGCAAGAGCAGTCTAATAGTCGAGACACTTTACAGGGCACTTGCAAGGCACTTCAAGGTCGAACCCGAATTTCCGCTTCCGCATAAAAATATTGAAGGAATCGAACATATTAAAAATGTAAAACTCATAGACCAGACGCCTATAGGTAAGAGTCCGCGTTCGAATGCGGTCACATATTTGAAGGTATTTGATCCGATACGAAGGCTTTTTTCGGAACAACACGAGGCAAGGGCACATGGCTATGCCCCTGGTTTTTTTTCCTTTAATGTAGCCGGAGGAAGGTGCGAGACGTGCAGAGGCGAAGGGTATCAGAAGATGGAGATGTATTTTTTTGAGGACCTTTATATAAAATGCGAAGAGTGCAATGGGAAGAGATATAAGCCAGAAGCATTACGGGTTATGTATCGAGGTGAAAATATCAATGATGTCTTGAGTATGACCGTGGATGAGGCTGCAGATTTTTTCTTGGATATTTCTCAAGTGAAGAGTACGTTGTCTTTAATGAAGGATATAGGACTCGGTTACATAAGACTCGGACAACCCGCTACGACATTCTCGGGCGGCGAGGCACAGAGGATCAAAATATGTGCGGAATTAATTAGTGGCAGGGATTGGGGCTGCTTGTATATCCTCGACGAACCCACGGTTGGGCTTCATTTCAGCGACGTAAAGTCTCTTATGGCTGTGTTCCATCGTCTCGTTGATACGGGAAATACGGTTGTAGTTATCGAGCATAACCTCGATGTTATAAGTGCATCGGATTGGATTATAGATTTAGGACCCGAAGGTGGAGACAGAGGCGGCAAGGTCATATTCGAGGGTACGCCCGAAGAAATAGTCAAGGTCAAGGAATCGTATACCGGAAAGTATCTGAGAGAGTATGTTATGAGATGACGGGATTTTGCCCCTTCTGTCGGCACACTTAATGACGATATCTTCGAGGAGCTTGAAAAGGCCATTAAACTGCATCTTGCTATGGAATGAGCAGATGAATCGTGCTATTGAGGAATCCTTTCCTGTTGTTGAGATAAACAGGCCTGCAGTTCCGGAGCGCAACGCTTTTATCTGCCCATTGAGTGTCCCAATGAGCCGATAGGAAAGCTGAGATATTTAAAACCGATGAAGAAAATGGGATGTGTCCCGCCGCTTTGTCACCGCCGCTTTGTCAGAAATGCAGGGGGATATCAATCAAAGCCGGGAATGTGGACTTTGGCCCCCAACGTTTTCAAAATAGTTTCCAAAATAGTCCTTGCTTTAATAGGCATAACGTATTATTAATAAAATTTTTGCGGGCCGAGGGCGAATGAAAGAACTTATTCCAGCTGTGGTCAGTGGTCAGTGGTCAGGGTCAGACTTGACTATTGACATTTGTAAAAATTGCCGAACCTGCGACAGAGGACAGAGGAGAATCTGTCAAAAATCCATCTGACAGAAAAACGAAAAGAAAAAATTAAACAGCTATTGCCCGTTACAAATAATACACGGATAGCGTGGCAGTTAAAACTCCCAATAGCGCGGAAGGTAAATGGGGTCGCGTCTTGAAATATCATTTTTTAAAGAGAATACAGAAGTCAGAAGGCCGGAAAAAACTCATACTGAATTGACTACACGTGATTTACGAGCTACGATAAATTATCAACTTTAGAGGTTAAAAATGAAACAAAATATAACGTTAAGACTTGATAAGGATTTGATAAAAAAAGGCAAGGTTATTGCATCAAAAAAAGAGACATCATTAAATCGTCTTCTGAGTGATTTCCTGAAACAGATTTTAGAAGAAGATTTTTACGAACAATCCAAAAGAAAAGCACTGAACATATTGAAGAAATTGTGATTCAGACAGTAAAAATAGGGTAATTGGGGGATAGCCCGAAAGCCTTGCGGCTACAGGATAAAGTGCCCACCCTTCTGTAAAGAAGAAAAAAACTTATACTTTTTTTAATTTCAGTTATTTTTTACTTGCTTTTCTTGTATGCATATACTACTATAACAGACATGAAAGACGAAAAGTCAAGAGGACACCTGAGCCGGCTGAGGCAAAAGATACATCAATTGAGAGAGATAAGGGGACGGTATATAGGCAAACTACTGCGTCCAATGCCCATGATTAT
>JACQXD010000052.1 GCA_016208875.1 Nitrospirota bacterium | reverse complement strand
TAAGACTAAGGGTTTGTTTATCGAGAATAATATTGAATATTTTGTCTTCGTTATTTTCGAATCTGAAAGTATAAACGAGCTTAATCATATCTTTCATACTGCCTCCTCAAGGATTTGTTTATTATAAGTTATCCGTGAGGGTTACGGCAATGACCTACCCCAAACAGGGATAGAAACTTATGTTCCTTTTAAAAATTCCATCCCTAAATTGAGACATAAAATTATATTGCATTTACTATTATGAAAAGATAAAATGTAGGAAGCTTTACTATTCGAAGGATATTCAATCCAATTTGAGGAGGATTTATGAAACGGTTTTGGTTTTTTGCAGGGCTTTTGTTTTTAGTCGTAACGTTTGCGGTTCCGAATATTGTATCTGCCATTGGTTTTGAGGGTGCTATCGGTGCATGGAGCCAGGATCCTTCCGGTGACCTCAGCTACAAAGGAGAGTCGTTGAGCGTTGAGAATGAACTGAAGTATGATGCTGAAACAAAGGCTTTCGGCAGGGTAAAGGTAGAACTTCCATTAATGTTTCCGAATATTTATTTTATGGTGACGCCTATGAAGTTTGAAGGGGAGGGAAGTAAAGATATAAACTTCACATTCGGCGATCAGACATTTAATGCAAATGTACCTTTCTCGTCGAGTGCAAGACTTGACCACTACGATATCTGTTTATATTACGGTCTGCCGTTTCTTAAAACCGCATCTCTCGGAAAATTCAAGGGAGAAGTCGGCCTCAATGTAAAGATAATCGATTTTGAGGCTGAGATAACACAATCTTCGTTAGGGTTAAGTGCATCTAAGAGCCTTACGCTTCCTATTCCAATGATCTATGTAGGTGCGCAATTCAACCCGGTTAAACTTATAGGAATAGAGGGTGAAGTGAGAGGTATTACATATAGCTCCAATCATTATTATGATCTGATCGGCAGGGTAAAGGTACGGCCTATAGAGCATGCCTTTATTGCCGGCGGCTATAGATATGAGAACGTAAAAATTGACGAGAGCGATGTGATAGCAGAGCTTGATTTCAGCGGGCCTTTTATCGAAGTAGGGGTTGAGTTTTAATAAACCCCTCACCCTTGCCCTCTCCCACAAGGGGAGAGGGAACTACTATTATTCCCCTCCCTTGAGGGGAGGGAAGGAAGGGGAGGGTGAAAGAGGTATTTTTTGTATGCAAAAATACAATTTAAAATTCAAAGTTGTTTTTTTTAGTTTTTTCCTTCTTATGTGTCTGGCACTGCCCTTTTTCTCATGGGCAGGGGTCAAATGCATTGACACCGAAGGAGAGGCGATAATCGTAAATAACGATGTCCCGTCTTCAAAGACAGAGGCTATAGCGAGGGCTAAGTGGTCAGCAATAGAGCAAACCGTAGGTGTTGAGGTAAAAGCCGAGAGCGTAGTTCAGAATATGGCTATGGTAGATGACGCCGTAATTAAACAGATAAGGGGCGTTATTACGGGATATAAGGTTCTCAAAGAAGATAACCGACAAGATACATTTTGGGTCAGGATAAATGCATGTGTCGAACCTACAAAGGCACAGGATGCCTTGATGTCATTGGCCATGAACAATTCCGTTGCGGTCTTTATCCCGGCAAGAAAACCGAAGGTTGTGAGCGAATATGAGAGTAAGAGGAGCAGTTACCTTCAAACAACCGACGAATATGAGGAGACAAATATCCTATCCGAATCTTTGATAGGCAGACTCATAGAACAGGGGTATCAGGTTGTGGACGTTGCCCCTACCCATGCGATAGATGCTGCTGCCATTGAGAATGCCATGAAGTCAGGAAATTACATGACACTGAGATCGTTAATGTATAAGTTCCTCTCGAATGTCCTTCTTATAGGAAAGATAGACTACACTATCTCAACTAAAAAGGGCGCGGATGTGGGCTATGGTCTTTCAATGCCGTTTCATAATGTCACCGTCAGACTAACATATAGATTGATTACGCGGGATAATACAGGGAAAAATATTATCCTCAGTGCAGGTGCAGAAGAGGAAAAGGGGATGGCGGGAAGCGTTGAGGATGCAACTGAAAAGGGCATTAAGGCACTCGGAGAAAAGATTACGCCTATTATTATGGAGGCAATGGCTAAACATATCAAAGGCATATCAAAGAAGATAACGATGAGCGTAAAGGGCATATTGGATATAAATACCAATTTTCAGGTAAAAGAGACCTTACAGAATACGGCGTGGGTTACCTCTGTAGAAGAAAAAAAACTTGGTGAATTTCTGGTCGTTTATCCTGAAAACGTGGTTTATCTTATCAACAGCCTTGTTCAGAGGAACTTTAAACTTATAAATTTTACGGGTTATTCCGTTACTATGGAATACAAATAAAATTCAAAATGCAAAATGCAAAAAGCAAAAAAAAAGAAGTGTCGGTGATTAGTGTCTGTGTCGGTAAAAAACTGACACTGTTAACTGACACTGACACTGAAAACGGATTGGAGGGAAGCATATGAGAAAAGTATTTATAAGTATCTTAGCAGTGGTTATTATCTTCGGCAGCGTATTAACTTCCGAGGCTGCTGCAAAAAAGAAGAAGATAGCAGTACTGGATTTTGAGTTCGCTACGATAAGGGACAGGTGGTGGCCCGGAGACTGGAATTTGGGTAAGGGAATTTCGGACATGGTTGTTACCCAGCTTGTAAAAGACGGTACGTTTTCCGTAATAGAAAGGAATAAGCTCGATAAGGTACTGAGCGAACAGAAGCTCGGTGCAAGCGGTCTTGTAGATGCCTCTACGGCAGCGCAGATCGGTAAGATACTCGGGGTTCAGGCCGTAATAACGGGAAGTGTTACTCAATTCAGTATTGATACGGAGCAATTCGGGATTGGCGGTATTGGAAAACTATTTGGGGGTGCAGGCGTAGGCGTATCAACAACTACCGCTAAGGTATTTATAGACGCAAGACTAATAGACACAACTACTGCTGAGATAGTTGCAGTAGCAGAAGGGAAGGGTGAAGAAAGCAAGAAAGGGCTTAAGCTCGCTGCCGGTGGTAACAAAGGTTTTGGCGGCATAAAATTCGGCGGCACGGGATTTGACGATACCATACTCGGTACTGCAACCCGCCAGTCCGTAGGTGACGTAGTAAAGCAGCTTGCGGGAAAAGGCGATGGTTCGGCAGTTGAAGGAGGAGCGATAAGGGCGAAGGTGGCTTATGCAGGGGACGGGACCGTTATTGTTGATGCCGGAAGCAAGCAAGGGATAACGGTAGGTCAGACGCTTTATATTGTAAAGGTAAAGAAAGAGATAAAAAGCCCTTCAACAGGTGAAGTCATAAAAAGACTGGTAGATACGATTGCAGAGATAAAAGTTACGGAGGTTGACGCATCTTCGGCTACCGGGACGATTATTAAAGGAAATATAAAGGATATAAAAGAAGGCGATGATGTGAGTTCAACTCCGTCTCTTTAAGGACAGAATTTTTTGCTAATGGCTGAAAGCTGATAGCTAATAGCTAAATAAAGGAGGTAGATATGAAAAAC
>JACQXD010000069.1 GCA_016208875.1 Nitrospirota bacterium | reverse complement strand
GCTCAGGGTCTGCTTCAGTATCTGTCCATCAGTTTTTCCGACCTCGTCTGGGCCAAATTCGGTTCATGGCTCCGTACTATCCGCCCAGGCGTGCCACCTTCTGAATTCGTCACTTCCCTTGCCCTCAGGAATTCCTTCCCCGAATTTCTCGCAGGTTCGCTCATAGACGATACTTTCACGAAATTCCTACGAGATAGAATGGATATAAAGAAAGCTAAGGCTCTACATTTGGCTGCTTAATTTGATTATGAGGAAAACTCGGTACTCTCAAGCTTTTTTACATCCATATCCATAAATAGCCTTCAGCTATAGATTCAGACGAGTAATTTCTTAACCTCTCCTATCGCCCTGTCATAATCCGGATGGCTTGTCAGTTCCGGAACGATTTCGATGTACCTTATAAAGTCATCCTTATCGAGAATAAAAATCGAACGGCTGAGTAGCCTCAATTCCGTCATAAAAACCTCCTTTTTTAGAAAAGATTTATTTAAGTCTTGCCTCTGCAGACTTCCAGTCAATATTCTTGAAAAATGCCTCTATGTAATCGGCTCTCTTAAGACCGTAATCGAGCATAAAGGCGTGTTCAAAGACATCCATTATCAGGATGGGATTGCATCCGGCAGGATGGGAAACATCATGCTCGTTTATCCAGAGATTTATAAATCTTCCGTTCACAGTATCCTGATAAAGGACGACCCAACCTATCCCTCTCATCGTTCCGGTTGCCTTAAAATCCTTTTCCCACAATTCATAACTACCGAAACCCTCGGCGAGTTTTTTAGAGAGCTTGCCGTTTTTATCAATCCCTCCTTTCCCACCGAGGTTCTCGAAATAATATTCGTGAAGCCTCATCCCGTTGAATTCCCAGCCGAGCCTTCTCTTAAGCTCTGCAAATTCCGGCGTTGCGGTCTTTCCGTCTTTGAGCATCTGGTCGAGTGTATCGAGAACCTTATTGGTGTTAGTTACATAACCCTGATACAGGGTGAAATGGTTCTTGAGTAATGTCTCGCTGAAACCTTCCATCCCTATAAGTTTTGAATAATCTTTTGCCGTGTATGACATATTTTCAACTCCTTCCCATTATTTATTTACCCAGTGCCTGCTCCAGATCCATTGCATGTTCCTGCTCTACCGCAAGTATATTCCTGATCTGCTGGGCAAGATGATAAAGGTTTAACTCCTCTGCCTGTCTTATCCTCGTTATATAACGTGCAATGGCGTCGTTTTCACCGTCGAGATCCTGCTTGAGCATTGTTTCATTGTCACCCGAAATTTTCGCATCAGGCACCTTAACCGACGGCGCGCCTCCCAGATAATCAATCTGTGCTGCGAGGGTCGTTGCGTGCTGTAGTTCTTCCTGTGCATGGATTATCAACTCCTTCTGCATACTCTGATACATAGCTCCCTTTAAAACACCCTGATGCTGCGTGTACTGAACCATTGCAGTGTACTCAAGTTCAAGGTCTTTGTTTAACAATTCGATCAACTTCTCTTTTTCGATGCCCGGCATCCATATCCTCCTTTAATATTGATTTTGATGTGTCTCTTGTAAAGATAGTAGTCCCTTTATTGCATGTTGTTTATGATTTTGATCATATCCCCGTTTTTTTTATTACTTCTTAATCAAATGCTATCAAATATGGAATGGTTGTCAAGAGAAGTGTAAGACTCAAAAAAACGATAGGAAAGACGAGACATTTAAAAATTGGAGTTGCCCACTTTGGTGGAGGCGGCGGGAATCGAACCCGCGTCCGAAAGCACTACTCTCAGGCTTCTACATGTTTATTTTGCCTTTTAAATCTCGGATGATAAACCGCCGACAAACAGGCTTTTTATCACCCCATCTCCTTTAAATCTTACCTCAAGGCTTAGAAGAAAAACCCGAGGCCAGCCTGCTGTCTGCGCTATCCCTGAAACACAGGCAATCTCAGAGTAGCGTGCCGCTTTTAATTAAGCAGCAAGTGCCAGTTCGTTATTGGCGTTTATGTTTGTTTCCATCTTTTTACGTGGTGATGGAGCCACGACATGCCACCCGAGCCTCATAACCCCCGTCGAGCCCTTTCGCCCCCGGATGTAAGGCCTCGGCCTATTTTTAATTATAACATGAGTATTCCATAAAAGTCACAGATACCTCCTTACTTTCCTTCCTTATTCTTCGGCCTTTTATTATACTCAAGAATCTTTTTTCTTACACGGACAGACTGAGGCGTTATCTCTACAAACTCGTCTTCCTTTATAAATTCTATTGCCTGTTCAAGACTTAGTATCCTCGGGGGGATGAGCTGGAGCGATTCATCGGAACCCGACGCCCTCATGTTAGTAAGCTTCTTTTCCTTTATCACATTCACGTCAATATCGTTATCTCTCGAATTCTCGCCGACAACCATTCCTTCATAAACAGGTGTATTCTCCTTTACGAAAAGCGTTCCCCGCGGCTGGAGGTGATGTAATGCATAGGTAGTCGTCTTTCCCGTCCTGTCTGCTACAATCGCCCCTGTCGATCGCTTCGACATCGGACCCTGCCATTCTTCATAACCGTCGAAGATATGATTCAGAAGTCCTGTTCCCCTCGTATCGGTCAGAAACTGCGAGCGGAAACCTATTAGACCTCTCGACGGGATCCTGAATTCAAGTCTGACCCTTCCATGCCCGTTATTCTGCATCTTCAGCATCTTTCCCTTTCTCATCCCGATCTGTTGGGTGACAACCCCGACAAAGTCCTCAGGCACATCTATAACAAGATGCTCCATCGGTTCGTGTATCTTTCCGGCTATGTGCTTTGTTAGCGTCTCGGGCATAGAAACGGAAAGCTCATACCCTTCTCTCCTCATCATCTCGATGAGAATCGCAAGCTGTAGCTCTCCCCTTCCCATAACCTTGAACGAATCTGTATTGTCAAAATCAACCTTAATAGCGACATTATAAAGAAGTTCCTTTTCAAGCCTCTCTCTGAGATTCCTTGAAGTGACGTACTTGCCTTCTCTTCCCGCAAACGGAGAAGTATTAACGGAAAAGGCCATAGAGATAGTAGGCTCGTCAACCTTGATCCTCGGAAGCGGCATGGGATTTTCCATATCCGTTATCGTATCGCCTATATTTATTCCCTCGATACCTGCAAGTGCCACTATATCTCCTGCCGATGCATCCTTGATCTCGATCCTTTCAAGTCCCTGGAAACCGTATAAAGACGTCACCTTTGTCTTTATTGCTTCGCCATTACTGTTAACCATCGAAACCCAATCACCGACCTTCACCGAGCCTGAGAATATCCTTCCTATGGCAAGCCTTCCTACATAGTCATTATAATCTATGTTCGTAACGAGAAGCTGGAGCACGGCACCGCTATCTCCTGCCGGCACCGGTATCGTCTTTATAACCTGTTCAAACAACGGCCTCAAATCCCCGGTATCATCATCGAGATTAAGTTTTGCCTCACCCAGTTTTGCATTCGTATAGACTATCGGAAAATCAAGCTGCTCCTCGGTTGCGTCGAGGTCAATGAAAAGGTCATAGACCTCGTTTAAGACCTCCTGAATCCTGGCGTCCGGTCTGTCTATCTTATTTATAACAAGTATCGGGGGAAGATTTAACTCCAGTGCCTTCTTAAGCACAAACCTTGTCTGCGGCAGAGGACCCTCAGATGCGTCAACGAGTAAAAGTACGCCGTCAACCATCTTTAACGTCCTTTCAACCTCGCCCCCGAAATCGGCATGACCCGGGGTATCAACGATATTTATCTTCGTGCCCATATACTCAACGGCAGTATTTTTTGCCATTATGGTTATACCCTTTTCCCTCTCGAGGTCAATGCTGTCCATAACGCGTTCCCGTATCTGCTGGTTTGCGCGGAATATTCCCGACTGCCTGAGCATACAGTCAACAAGCGTGGTCTTTCCATGGTCAACATGTGCGATAATAGCTATGTTCCTTAAATCTTCTTTTCTCAATGCATCTCCTTTTCGACATTACAAGACATATCGAAGAAATCGCAAAAGACGGGATTCCTTGCTATGCCCGGAATGACGCTAACCGAATCAACTACCTGCAAAAGGCAGGAAAACCTCAAAAGCAGAATTATGGAATTCTATCAAGATGTTCTATTTTAACTTTATTGTGTGAGGAAAAACAACCGTTCCCATGTTTTTTGAGGTCGAAGCCTATCCAAAGTTCTTTCAAGTTAATGCAAAAAACAAAACCCCAGCAACTCCCCTCCTATAATTTTCCAATTCAGTCTTTGTATGCCATTTCTTTTATGTTGTCGAGTAGACATTTTCAAATACCTCCTTTAGGTATGCTTTGTATTCCCAGTTTCTCTCCCCTTTCGGCATGGAGAGTGTCACAATATTCAACCATAGAAAGCATCTTAACTCCCCTCACAGAACCGTTCTTGCAGATTTCCCACACACGGCTCTTCG
>JACQXD010000068.1 GCA_016208875.1 Nitrospirota bacterium | reverse complement strand
CATGTTGGATATGATCCGATAGCATCGGGGAGTCATACGAAACATCTTGATTATGCATTCAATATGACGACAACGGCTCAGACGGCAAGATGTACGATATGTCATAAATGGAATGAATCTGCCTCATACAGCGAGTGTACACAGTGTCACTTAAGTTCCGGAGAAAAGACATACCATGTAAACGGAAAAGTAGACGTACTATTCGATATGAATTGGGGAACTGGAGTATACAACGATACAACGTTGACGCCTGGCAAACCCGGCAACGGCTACTTCAGTTGTGACAATACGTATTGTCACAGCAGGGGAACGGGGTGGACGTCGCAGACCGGAGACAACAGGGCAATAGAGGCAAACACATCGCGTGCATGGGGAAGTACGACTGCATGTAATAGTTGTCATGGTATCGAGCCGGGCAGCACTTTAGGACGTCCATGGTACACCGGCGGAACGATAAAGGCAAATAGCCATAGAAGGCCAGATCATTTAGTAACATGTAATATATGTCATTATGAAACAACGACGGACGGTACTTCGATAGATCCGAGCACGGGTCTTCAGACTCATGTAAACAGGCGATATAATTTGAGTCCTGCGCCAGGTACATCATTCTCATATACTTATTCTGTTACTGGCGGATCATGTGCCAATGTATGGGGTACGCCAACAGGTTGTCATAACGGCAGTACTTATTCTTGGGGCTCGTAATTGAGCTGAAGAAGGCAAAAGAAGAATCTAAATTGGCAAGTAAAATTATGGACACATCCCATATATAACCCCGGCTGTATTTATTGCCATATTATTGAGAAGGGGCAAATTAACGCATGGTGATGCAGCGAAAAGATTAGATTCCCTATCGCATTTTATCAGCGATGAGGAATACAATGCTGTAAGAGTGATTTTAGAAAATTGGAGGGAGCGATGAAGACGAAGTCTATAAGAATACCGGAAGATATAATAGCTGCGATAGAGATTGTAGAGAAAGAAGAAAAAATAGAAGAATCAACAGCGATGAGAAAACTTATGAGGATCGGTTTTGAGAATTATATAGGCAACCTTTATAAATACGGCAAGGTAACGCTTAGAGAGGCAGCCAGACTTCTGGGAATGGACCAAATAGATTGATTTAGGGATAAAGGGAAATCTTGACGCATCCGATGTCTTAACTTCGTTGGAAAGATTTGTTCCGCGAACCCGACGGGTTGCATCGGTCAAGTGATGTGAATAAACCAAAAAATTCTTGGAGCACCCTGCAGCAGCTACAGGGAATAACTAATTTAAAGGAGGAGGTTTTATGTTTAGGTCAGGAAGATTTATTAAATTTTCAATACCCCTCAGTTTCTGCTGCGGGGAGGTTCATTGGGAAAAAAATGTAAAGAGGCCGTGGGCTTTGCCCACGGCCTTAATATCGAATATTTGACAATAAGAATCTCTCCAAGATATATTAATAAAAATGGGGAAGAAGGAGTTTTTGAAGCAAATAAAAAGCTTGCATGAGAGAATACAAGAACATGAAGCTAAAATCAAAATAGAGCTTATAAAAACTATACCTGACGACAAAGTCATAAAATATTGGGAAAGAGAGATCGAGGCGTATAAAAATGCAATTGCTAAGGCGGAAAAAAGATTAAGGAGAAAAAGATGAATACCTCAGTAATTCTAATAAGTGAGACTTTAAACATACTGCTCAAAGAACTGAGTGAAGAATGCGGCAGGACATTAAAGTTATTGTCGCAGATAGAGATTGAAGACTTGACACAGGAACAATTAGCGGGGATTCTTACGGAATTGGCTGTTTCGGTAGTCCATTTAAATGTCCACACAGAAGGTCTGCAGGAACTTATAAACGACGAAATTGAAAAACTGTAAGTCGAATAGGTGACGGACAATAGAACCCATAGTTTCCCGCCTATTTTAGGAGGGGGTGTCCGAAGGAAGGGGTGGTAAGAAGCAGGCGGTTTGATAAGACCATCAGAATTCGGATATTAAATTCGCTTGGGGTTTTATTCCCCGCCGCTTGCGGCGGGGTAGTTTATTAAGGGGAATAGGGGCATCCATGATAAGTTAAGTCAAGAGGAAAACGGAGATTTCCCCCAACTCCGGGGTAATTCCCAGCAGCTTTATTTTTATGGTTCTTCAGACTTTTCTGTGTACTTACCGAACCTGCTGTTCTTGTTTTATAATAAACAATGGTGAAGTTTAAAAGATTTTTCCTTTCCAGAAAGACTGTCCTTACACTTCTTACACTGATTCTCACATCGGTTTTTATTTCTGCACTTTTTCCGCAGCGGTTTGTTACATCTCCGGAAAATATTCAGAAATGGCAGCAGGCCCATCCCTTCCTTGCCGGCTGGTATAAGACACCCGGTTTTGATCATGTCTATACAACCATCTGGTTTGCCCTGCTTTTGTCGTTGTTTCTAATACCTCTGCTGCTTTCTACTATAGATCAGTTTATTATCGCTAAAAAAAGGACCCTCGATATTAATCTGCCTGCCGGCTCCTCCTCCAAAAGAACCACTGCCTCTTTTATGGATATAAAATCAATCTGTAGAGGAAGCGGTTACCTCCTGATGTCGGGCAATGAGGATTATGCCAGATTTGTTAAACATCAATGGGGATACTGGGGGAATTTTCTGTTACATCTCGGTTTTGTTGTTGTCGTCAGTGTGTCACTTCTCATTGCCTTGACCCAGAAAAGGGGGGTGCTGCAGATGGCGGAGGGCGAGATTTTCCAGCCCGGAGATCCCTGGTTTTACGAATATAAAGGCCTGCTTGCCGGAAAGTTTGTTTTGCCCTTTGGAGTGAGACTTGACAGTGTTAGGGCATTGTTCTGGGAGAACAATAAGGTTAGACGGATAAACTCGAATTTAAATCTTTTTACCGCGCATGATAGTGGTCGAAACTTTACCGTTGCCCCGAGTTCTAAGCTGAATTATAAGGGGATACTTATTTATCACAGCCTTGATTTCGGACACGCCTTTTTTGTAGAATTCAACGATTCGTCCGGTACAAACAAGGGTGTAAGACTCGATCTTTACCATCCGGAAAACCTCGATGTGGCCAGTTATAAAGATTTTAAACTGTCATGGATGCCTTATATCTTGAAGGTAAAATATTATGCCGACGCCGGGAAAAAGGTTATTGACAGCCCGAACCCGCTGCTTGTCCTACGATTAATGGATAGGAATAAAGTAGCAGGACAGATTCCCCTTAAAATTGGCGAGAGCGGTACTCTGGGACAATATAACGTCAGGCTGGTCGGGGCAGCAAAATGGAGCGGGCTTATTTTTGTGGATATAACCGGTATGCCGGGGATATTTTTCGGATTTTTAATTATCATTCTCGGTACTACCCTTAATTATTTCACCCCGCCGAGAGAATTATTTGTAAAAAGGACTGATAATGAATATATCGTCTATTGGAGGGCTGTTAAGTTTTCAGGTTTTTACACGGACGAATACGGTAAAATTATAAGTAGACTAAAAAAGAAAGAGAATAGTTGATGGCCGAGCCATTTGTCATTTATATTTCGTTGACCTGGGCAGCAGTCTTTTTCTATGTGCTGGCTACCACAGCAAATGTTTATGGGATCATCTTTAAACGTGACAGGGTCGAAAAGCTTAGTTATATACTGTGTGTAATCGGTTTGGCGATCCACAGCATAGTTATTCTTTATTGGTGGTACATAGTCGGCCACGGACCTTATATGGCGCCCAGCGAGGTGTTTTCTTCGGATTCATGGATTGTCCTTGTCCTGTTTCTGATCTTTAACAGGCTTTATCCGAAGATAAAACCGACAAGTATCTTCGTCTTCCCTTCAACATTTTTACTGCTCGCATTAGGTTTGTTCTATAACCCGGGGATACGCACCCTGCCTCCGACATTTGCAAGTATCTGGCTTGTATTTCATATAGCATTCTACAAAATTGCCCTCGCAACTGTTGTTATTGCAGTTGCCTTTTCAGTGTTCTTTATCTTAAAGAAAAGGATGGAATCGGCGTGGCTGCAAAGACTTCCCGTCGTGGATATAATAGACATGTATGCCTATCGCTTTGCAGGCTTCGGCTTTATCTTCTGGGCAATTGCCATGCTTGCAGGCTCGATCTGGGCATACCAGTCGTGGGGAAGGTTCTGGGGATGGGACCCTGTTGAGACATGGTCGCTTATAACATGGATTATCTTCGGGATATATCTACATCTCAGACGGTTCTTCGGATGGCAAGGCGAAAAGGCTGCATGGTTTTATATAGTATGTTTTGTTCTTTCGCTCGTCTCGGTTTTCTACACCTCACATCTAAGTACATCAATACATGCGGAGTATTTCAAATGATAAGGAAGATCGGTATAGTGCTTTTTTTTGTTCTTTTATTTTTTGCAGATACAACTGCATGGGGTCGGGATGAATCTACGAATGTTAAGACAACGATACAAAGGTATAACCAGTTGCTTGCTGAGTGCTATAAAAAGATGGACATGAACCCAATGCAGGAGGTTGCTACTATTGAACAGGCGACTGATCTCTATATTTACATGGCTGCTATAGGAGAGGGGAAAGAGAGGATTGAATCCAGACTTAAAAAGATAGATTTTATTAGCGTAAAATTCCAGGATAAAAATACTGCGATAGTTAAAGACAGGGAAACATGGGACTTTCGTTATGTGAATATAAAGACGGGACAGGTGGTAGAGGAGCAAAAGGATTTTGTTTATAACCTCATATATGAACTGGTTAAAAATGGGGATAGATGGTTTGTTAAGTCAGTAACTGCTGTGGATGATAAGAGGCCTAAACATAAATAAAATTTAACCGTAATTTAACACCGGTTTCATGATCCTTCAACGCAGAGTTGAAGCAAGGTTCGCTTAAAACCTGCGATCACATATTACATGGACATAACACATTATGATTCTTCTTTCCACATACGTGGGTCGTAACAAAATTCCCTTGGGGCAGAGATTTTTATCTTTTTAAAATCAGGGTGAAGAGGATTCAGTATAAAATTGCATTCCGAGAAAATCAAAGAAGAAGGGACTTTGAGAACAGCGGTTTTACCTACTGTCAGCCAATCTGCTCCGTATGCTTTCAATGCGCCGGGCGCCGGAGTTTCCTTCCATCTGTTCGGCAACGAACCGATGTCAATTTCTTTTATTCTTACGTTGTCCGGAACTTCCACTTTAAAGCAGACAAATTGGATATTCTGCCCTTCGTCTCCAAGTTGAACAAACTGTTCAAGTGCAGCTAATGATTCGGTTTGAGCCGTGTAAACAGCAGGAAACCCTTTTGGAGTCCAGCGTCCGCCCTTTCTTTTGGAACCTTCTCCATCAAAAGCCGTAGCCGCGTATCTCTTTTTGGCAATACGCCAGCAGAACACTAAATAAGAACTCCAAATTCTATTTTTTCAAGCAAATCCTCTACTTCTTGCACACCGGCCTCTGTCTGGATAACTTGAATAGGCACCCTTCCCCCTAAGCCTCTCTGTGGCCTGTGCATCCATTTCCGCGCCATTTCTTCGCTCTCAAGAACTGAAACGGCAAGGGCAAATATTCTTGCAATGCGGAAGAGCCTGTCACCCTCCGGTATCGAAAGTTTCTTATGAGAATCCCGCTTCCTCTGCAATGTTCTGAGGCTTATGCCAAGATAATCTGCAAATTCGTTATCAGTGAGGTTCAATGCTGTTTTCACAAGGCGGACCCCGGCATATGGGATTCCTCTCCGGATGATGGCATCAAAGGTCAGCATTCCTTTGTCTCTCTCACCCGGCTTCAGATCGGTATCTTTCA
>JACQXD010000067.1 GCA_016208875.1 Nitrospirota bacterium | reverse complement strand
GGTTTTGAGATTTTCTGACAGAGAAGTTTTTGAAAACATAGAAGGCGTAATTGAAAAGATAGGGGGAAATTTATGATTTATAAAATCTCCCCTAACCCCTCTTTTCCAAAGAGGGGGATCCACAGGAAAGCCAGTAGAACCGTATATGTAAAATACTGTGAGATGATATAAAATGGAAATATGCCATTGTTGAAGTGCTCGGTGATAATCTTGATTGGACGAAAATCAGGGATTATTGTAAACTTCTCGATATGGAGGAAGTGTATGAAAAGATATTCGGTTTTAGATAATGTGTCCTCCGGTTCGGATGTGGATAGCCTGAACAAGGTTACAGAGGAAATGAAAAAGAACCGTATTAAACGGTACGGTACCAGAGGCGACGTGAATGGTTATCTACAGTTCCTTGAAGGCCGTGAGTTCTTTGGAAAAGAGGGGTTAGGGGAGATTTATTGAAAATTTATTTATTCAAAAATCCCCCTTCATCCCCCTTTGCCAAAGGGGGAATATAAGGACACCCCACAGCAGAGACTGTGGGGTATTGAAAATTTAATAAAAATGGATGGTACAATTCATGACCTTTTTTCAAAGACGGCTGTAAGATGCAGGGACAATATCGCATTCAACTATTTCAACGTGACATGGAAGGTCGTTACCTATGAAGAATTCCATGCACATTCGAGGGCCGTTGCATCCTACCTTATAAACTCAGGCATTAATAAGTCGGACCGTATTGCCATAATATCCGAGAACAGGCCCGAATGGTGCATCTCATTTATGGGAATTGTGATGGCGGGCGGAATTGCGGTCCCTATAGACTCTCAGATGAACCCCGAAGCTATTGCAAACCTTCTTGCCGATTCCGGAACAAGGTTAATATTTCACAGTTCAAAGACGGAAGGTAATGTAAGAGAGGCTATCAAATCCCCCCACGGGATTACACAGGTGAACTTCGATTCTCCCGATTTTGAAGATATATGCAAGATTAAAAAAGATATCAGGTTCTCTGAAACGGACATTGAAGATACTGCCTCTATTATCTACACCTCAGGCACAACAGGGATACCTAAGGGCGTAGTTCTTACACATAGAAACTTCTGCTCGGATGCAGAGGCAATTATAAAGGCAAATGTTGTTACGGAAAGAGATAACGTGCTTTCGATACTTCCACTTCATCATACATACCCTTTTATGTGCACATTCCTCGTGCCTATATTTTTAGGTGCAACAATAACCTTTTCACCGAGTCTGAAGGGTACGGATATTATCACCTCGATAAGGGATAAGTCCGTTACTATCCTGATCGGGGTTCCTCAATTGCTTGAATTGATCAGGAACGGGATCATAAATAAATTAAGGCAGCTTCCCTTCCCCCTGTCATGGATGATGCGGAACATCCTAAGGTTATGCAGCAGACTAAGAAGAACAGTGGATATAAATATCGGTAAGATAATCTTTAGGTCAGCCCATAATGCACTCGGCAGGCAGTTTAAATTCTTCGGGAGTGGTGGGGCAAAACTCGATCCGGATATAATGAAAGACTTAGAGGCAATAGGATTCACGGTTCTCGAAGGATACGGTCTTACGGAGACATCGCCTGTTGTTACGTTTAATCCGATAAGGGAACGAAGGCTCGGTTCTGCGGGTAAGCCATTGCCATTGGTCGAGATAAGAATCAACGAGCCTGAAACGGGAAGGATATTAGGACCGAATAAAGAGGGAGAGATCGTAATAAAAGGCCATATGGTAATGAAAGGATACTATAAAAATCCGGAGGCAACTGCACAGGTAATTAAAGACGGATGGTTTTTTAGCGGGGACCTCGGTTATGTTGACGATAGCGGCTACATATTTATAACAGGCAGGATAAAAGAGGTTATCGTTCTGAGTTCCGGTAAGAACGTGTACCCTGAGGAAGTGGAAAAGGAATATTTGAAGAGTCCGCTCATTAAAGAGATATGCGTAATCCCTCTGCCCCCTCCTTCGGAATCCCTCCATGCGATCGTAGTCCCGGATATGGATTATGCCCGGCAGCAGAGGATAGGAAATGTCCGTGAGGCACTGGGATGGGAGATTATAAAGGTATCGAGCAGGCTATCATCATTTCAGAGGATAAAAGGCTTTACCATCCATCCTGACCCCCTTCCGAGAACACCGCTCGGAAAATTAAGAAGGTTTATGATCAAAGACCTTCTAAAAGTCCAAAGTCCAAAATCCAAAATCCAAAGTGAAGATTATGAATTAATTAGTGATGATATAGGCAAAAGGGTTGTAGGATGTATAAAACCACTATTAAGAGAGGATGCGCCGATACAATCGGTAGATAATCTCGAACTCGATCTCGGACTTGACTCGCTTCAAAGGATAGAACTTGTCGTCAGTCTTGAAAAGGAGTTCTCCGTGAAACTTCCGGATACGTTCGCATCGGATATTCACACTGTCGGAGAGATAGTTGAAAAGATAAAGGGGGCGGCTGTCAGGGAACAGGGACCCGTTACCCCCCTATCTCCCCCCTTGATAAGGGGGGAATTAAAGGGGGGTGTTTTATCACAGGAACCTTCGGACGGGGAAAAAAAGAATATAGGACTCAGACAGGGAATTGTAGAATGGTTTTTTGTATCGTCCCTTATAGTTATTGCTAAGTTATTCTTCAGGATATTCTTCAGACTCGAAGTGAAGGGAATTGGAAATATCCCGCAGGCCCCATTTATTATTGCCTCTAATCACAGTAGTTATCTTGACGGATTTATTATCGGAGCAGGTGTACCGGTGAGTACATTCAGGCAGCTTTATTTTCTGGGATTTCAAAAATATTTCAGGGGCAAGTTTACCGCATTCTTTGCCCGGCTTGCACATGTGATACCGATAGATCCCGAGACATACCTGAACAAGGCACTCCAGCTTTCTGCATATGTACTTAAAAACAATAAAACACTCTCCGTATTCCCCGAAGGCGGAAGATCCCCGGATGGAAATATTATGGAATTTAAAAAAGGGATAGGTATTCTGGCGATTGAGCTCGGCATCCCGGTTATCCCTGCGGTTATAGAAGGCAGTTTTGAGGCACTTCCGAGGGGATCTTATGTGCTGAGGTTCAAGAAGATTAAACTGACCATCGGCAAACCGTTTTATCCATCTGATTTAGATATGAACATGAAATCGGAGGATATAGACAAATATCAGTTCTTTGCAGATGAGATACGGCAGAGGGTAAAAGAACTGTTGCAATAAAAATCGGGAGCGTTATGACTTTTTAACCGGAAAAATTGGATCAACATTTTGTCCTGTGAAATCTAACTCAGTTTTTCGATGAACTCCTTAGCACCTTTCAATACGCCTTTAACGACATCGGTGCGATGGAGCATTCCCCTATAGTATCCTGCTATATGCAGTTCGTCATAAATGTCATCGAATTCTTTTAATAACTTGCCGTTATGCACCGATATGTATTTTTGGAGTGCCTTGCGGTACTCCTCCACCTTTTTAGGAAGTTCTTTTTTGGTCAGGCCTTTTTTGAGTAGATGTTCTTCTATTGCCCTCAGTACGCCGAGATAGGCAACACCGCAAGCTGATTTCACATATTTCTCATCCGCATATCTGTTGTCTTCTATCGGTGATTTTGACAAAAGCTCTTTCGCATTGTCGAGGTATCTAACGGGTTCCTTCATGGTTTCATTATACCACACTCATTATGCCGATTAGCAGGGTTAATTCTGAACAGTTGTAACCATTCAGTCACGAGTAGACAAGCAAAGTCCCCTCTTTGGAAAAGAGGGGTTAGGGGAGATTTTAAGAAAAAATTACTATCATAAAATCCCCCTTCATCCCCCTTTGCTAAAGGGGGAATACTGGATAATAATATTTTTTACCCATAAATTTGACGCACACCCATTTGCCATTGCTCCTCTTGACAATCCATTTTTTTGTGATAGCATTTAAAAAGTAATTCCTTTTTTATAAATCGTCTATCAAGATGGGAAGCGGTTTGGAAGATGGATAAAATACTTATAGTTGATGATGATAAAGACATTCGGACTGTCCTTTCCGAAATTATAACTACAGAAGGATACGAGGCTATTGTTGCAGGCGACGGTAAAAAGGCGATCAAGGAAATAAAGGTGCATTCCCCCGATCTTGTTCTATTAGATTTAAAACTTCCCGGGATGAACGGGATGGAGGTGCTGGAAGAGATCAAGAAAATAGATAGGGATATAATTGTAATAATACTGACAGGATACGGCGTGATAAAAAACGCTGTACAAGCCATGAAGTTAGGTGCATTTGATTATCTCACCAAACCGTTTACTTATGAAGAAATAACGGAAAAAATAAAGGCTGCGATACTGGTTCGACGCTCAAAGAGAGAAGATGAGGATTTAAAAAGATTAGGTGAGAAATCGTCTATCACAAAATTATTTATAGGCGAGAGTCCTAAAATAATGCATGTTCTGAATCGGGTTGCGACGGCAGCTCCTACAAGTATGAGCGTGCTTATTCAGGGAGAAAGCGGTACGGGAAAAGAACTTATTGCCCGCATGATCCATGAGAAAAGTCTACGACATAATAACGCCTTCATCGCTGTAGATTGCGGGGCCATACCCGAAAATTTGTTTGAAAGCGAACTATTCGGCTATGAAAAGGGCGCATTTACAGGGGCAGACGCTAAAAAAGAAGGGAAATTCGAGTCGGCAAATAACGGGACATTATTTTTAGACGAGATAACCAATCTCCCTTTACCGCTGCAGACAAAACTCCTCAGGATAATTCAGGAAAGAAAGATACACCGCCTGGGCAGCACGAGAGAGATAAAGATAGATATCAGGATAGTTGCCGCTACAAATACCGTTCTCTCCGACGAGGTGGAGGAAGAAAGATTCAGGGAAGATCTATATCACCGTCTTAACGAATTCACCATCAAGCTCCCGGCACTCAGAGAGAGAAAAGAGGATATACCTATCCTTGCAGAAAATTTCGTAAAGGAAGCCAATCTGGAATTTAATAAAAAAGTCGAGGGGATAATCGCCGAGGTAATGAAATCTCTTGTAGATTATCGCTGGCCGGGAAATGTAAGAGAGTTAAGAAATGCGATCAGGAAAGCAGTGCTCTTAACCGATTTCGGTTTTATCAGGGAATTCGAATTGCCGGCCAGTGCTGTTTTTAATGTCGGCGATAATTATTTTCCGGGAAATACGAATATGAACGGCGAGATATCTTTTCAGGAAACAATTAAGCAAAATATAAGGATGCTTGAGAAAGAGATTATCGAGAAGGCATTAATTCAGGCAAAAAACAATAAATCCAGGGCTGCTAAAATTCTACAGATAGACAGAATGACATTATATTCCAAGATGAAATCCTTAGGGTTGTAGAGTTCTGTCCAAGAACTAATAAAAAAAAGGTTCTATCCTGTTTCTCCCCTAATGGGTATGCTTCTTTTTGTCCTGTAGCTTAAAGACAATTAAAAAGGCAACCCCTGCTATTGCAGCTATCCCTAACATAACAAGAAGATATGTTTCCATTTTTAATCCTCCTCTTTATCTTTTGGGTATTGTCAAAAGTTTTCTTCCCTCGCCCCTTGGGGGAGAGGGTTAGGGTGAGGGGTAAGAAGGGTTGCCTGGATAGTTTCCAAAACGCCCTCAATGTTATCGAATACCTCGTTATCCCAAAATCGCACCACTCTATAC
>JACQXD010000066.1 GCA_016208875.1 Nitrospirota bacterium | reverse complement strand
ACAAACATGCCTGAAGAATAAATTTTCACAGGCTGGTCAAAAAATTCACCTATATCTGCAAACTCCTCTATCTGAGGGATTTTTGCATTCATTTCATCTCTTGAGAACCCTTGAACGATCCCGTTTAGAATAACATTCTGTCTGCCGGTGAGTTCAGGATTAAACCCGGCGCCAAGTTCAAGCAATGCCGATACCCTACCGTTTACGGTTACCTCGCCGCCTGTAGGTTTTAAAACCCCGCATATTATCTGCAGGAGTGTTGATTTTCCTGATCCGTTTCTACCTATTATACCGACAGTGGAACCTTTTGGAACATCAAAGTTTATATCTTTTAAAGCCCAGAATTCTCTGTGGTATTTCTTCTTGAAAGGATGCAGGGCTTCCTTGAACCTCTCCTCTGGAGAATTGAAGAGGCGGTATTTTTTGGATAAATTTTTAACGGAAATTGCTATGTCCATAGATACCTGCATAGGGCATAGCGCATGGGGCATAGGGCATAGCGCAGAGCGCAAGGCATAGCGATATGCACTTTGCAATGCACTCTGCGGTGTTGATTTTGCTCTTTCCTCTTTGCACTTTGCTACAAGCTCCCCTTTATCAACGATTTTTGAAAGTTAGTAATTTTACGGCATAGGATATCTAAACGTTCTAAAAGGCTATCCAAATCCTGTTGGCCAATTAATTGGCGATTATGAAGAATAATCAGTATATTTGCATTTTCAAAAGTAGATCGCCTCGCTATATTAAGAAACTGATAAAACTCCCTTTTCGAAGACGAACCGCTGCCTTCCGCTATGTTATTTGACATCGACATGGCAGCACCTCGTAACTGCTCTGCAAATCTAAAAAGTTTCCTTTGTTCAATAGTATCAGCAATGTCTAACAATACCTCGGCAATTTCAATTGCCTCTTTCCATATATCTAAATCCTGAAACCGGAATTTAACCATCGTGGCTCCAACTATGCATAGCGCAAAGAGCATGGAGCATAGCGCTCTGCCCTTTGCCCTATGCTCTTTGCCCTATGCACTCTGCGGTGTTGATTTTGCTCCTTGCCCTTTGCCCTTTGCCCTATGCTCATAACACATCTGCAAATTCAGGCTTGAGTTTCCTGAATACCATCCCTCCGATTATAAAGAACATCAGACTTGTTCCCCAGAAATAAAGACCAAGCCCGTAATTTTCCCAGAACGGAGTATGATAGATAAAGGACTTGCGATAGCCGTCTATTATGTAAAACATGGGATTCAATTTAATAAAAAATCGGTAATCCGACGGCAGCATCTCAATAATCCATACTATCGGAGTGAGCCAGAACCAAATATTCGTTATTACCCCGAGTATCATCGCCGTATCACGAAAAAATACATTTACCGATGACAGCAGCCAGCTAAGACCTATGCTGAATATACACAGTGCAGCAAGATAATATAGAAATTGCAGATTAATCACCGAAAACGAAATTCCGCTGAAGATGAGAATTACAGAAAGGATTATTAACATTATGCCGTGGGTGATTAAATTTGCAGCAAGATTTACTATCGGTAATATTTCTGTAGGAAAAACCATTTTTTTCACCATGTATGAATTCTGAGATATAGTATTTGTGTTTGTCATTAAGGTATCGTTGAAGGTCATCCAGGGTATCAGTCCGGCACAGAAATATACGATGAAGGGCACATCCCCGATTGGCTGCACCTTAAGCCCCAGGGAAAAGACAAACCAGTAAACAAGGATTATCAATAACGGATTGATTAGAGACCAGAAGATACCTCCCAGCGTACCTATATATCTATTTTTAATCTCCTGCAATGCCATAGCGGTAATCACGGAACGATATTTATAGAGCCGTTTTAAAAAATTTAATAGGGTAGACATCCTATGAAATCCTTTTAAAATCGTGAGAGGTTAAGCGTGAATCGTGAATCGTGAATCGTGAATCGTGAGAAGCGAGGGCTTCATTAATGATAAAGTGGCATTCAAAGAGTTCATCCATGTTTAAACCCCTTGCCTCAATAGCAATATTGATTCCGTTGTTATTAATTATCTTCGCATACTTTTTCACAATCATATACTGAACGCTGTCGGAATGCACAAGAAAATGGTCGTCATAGCAGCCATTATTTTCCGACAGATGGACCTCCAGAATCCTGCTTCCATACTTTTCAAATAAAAGCCCTGCTGCATCGAGATAGTCAAATCCGAACAGTACCGATGAAACTTTTAGATGTCCGAGGTCAAGCAATAAATATGTGTTTCTATCTATTTTTAAGAATTCCACAATTTCATCGATATGCATAAAGAAGCAACTCTCTTTATTCATATTGTTGGGGTAGAGATTTTCAATGGCAAGCCTCACATCGGGAAATTCTCGATTAAACCACTCGATGTTTTTTTGAATACCTTCCATTGTATAATGCCTGTCTCCCGGATTAGTTAATAGTTCGCCGTCAAATTCGAAATCTCTCTTAAACCCTGCATGAATGGAGTAATAATCTATGCCAATCGCCCTGATAAATCTGATAGTCTCTCTTATAAACTCTCTTGTTTTTTCGCCTGTGTCTGCAAAATTTAATATAAAGTGCTTTTCAGGAGGAGGGAAATAGCCATGTATGAGAAGATTGACATCTTTTTTTTCTTTTACCTCTATAAGCCTGTCAAGCAGATTTGCATCATATCGGCTTCCCCCTGAAAGCTCGATATTAGGCGAGATTTCAGACAACTCATTAATAACATCTATAATACTCTCTCCTCTAATACATTGACTGGATATAAACAAATTTTGGCTCTTTCTCATTTCAAGTGAGTAACTTCCCCTCCCTTGATGGGAGGGGATTAAGGGGAGGGTGAGATAAACAGTTACTTCTTATCACCTCTAAAACCCCTTGTATATTGGTTAATACTTCATTATTCCAGAACCTTAGAACTTTGTAGCCTTGCTTTATAAAAAATTCATCTCTTTCTTTGTCTTTTTCTGCTTCTAAATGCTGCCCTCCATCAACCTCAACAATAATCTTCTTTTCAAAACAAATATAATCTACAACATATTTTCCAATAGGTTCCTGCCTTCTGAATTTGAAACCATTTAATTGTTTTGTCCGCAAATGTCTCCATAATAACATCTCTGTGTTTAATCCCCCTCCCCTAACCCCTCCCACAAGGGGAGGGGAAATAGAGAGTATGCTCTCCCACAAGGGGGGAGAGGGGATAAAAATACCCACTCAGTTTGAGAAAGAGCATAAATTATTACCTTTTGCCATCGAAATGAAAACCTTATTCCTCCAATAATTTTCTTCTCAGTCTCGTTTTCGTCATTTTCTGAATATGTTCTTTAACATGTCTGCCGAATTTTTTCTCGATCATAGATAAATAACCTGTATTTTCAAAATAGGCATGAAAGGCCTCATCCCTGAACTTAAGAACCTCTTTTGCACCGATATACTTCGTAGGCAGCGGCAGCGTCTCATAAGAGTGCTGGGAAAAACCATGCCATTCTTTTGAAAGTTCCCATCCCTCCTTAATTGCAATATCATAGAGTCTTGACCCCGGATATGCCATTGCAGAATAGAAGTTGGCAAATTCGCAGTTTAAATCTATAGCCATATCAAGAGTTTCCTGCATAGTCTCTATGGTATCTTCCGGAAGACCGAAGATGTAATTTCCGATCACCCTTATACCTTCTTCCTGTATTGACCGAACGACATTCTTTATATCCTTTACCCGCATCTTTTTCTCGGCACCATTTCTCACATCGGGATTTGCCGATTCAATCCCGAGGGCAAGCCAGTTGATCCCGGCATTTTTCATCTTCTTCAGATTTTCGGGTTTTACAGTATCAACCCTTGCATATGCCCAGATATTCAAGTCATAACCTTTCCCGATCAACATCTCAACGATTGCCATATAATGTCTTTCATTCAACACAAAAAGTTCATCTACTATCTTGATATTCTTGATACCATATTTGTTCACCAACAAATCCAACTCTCTAATAACAATCTCGGGGCTTCTGTAACGAATACCCGGCTTTCCGAACGGCGCATTTATACAACAAAAGACACAGGAATAAGGGCAGCCGAGACTTGTGTATATGGCCCCATACGGCAACCTATTAACGATATCATCAAAGCAGTGCCAGTTATGTGCCCTGTATTTTTCCATCGGAAGCATATCCCATGCTGCCAGGGGCAATATCTCATCCAGATTGTTTATAAGCGGCGCCCTCGGATTATTCTTTATACCTCCGCCGTCGTAATACCACAGCCCGGGGATATTTGCCAGGTTCGATGAACTGCCTTTTAATGCATCGATTAGAGGCTTAAGCGTATATGGACCTTCTCCCTCTATAACAAAGTCAACCGATTCATCTTCGATGGTTCGTAATGGTAATGCCGAAGGATGGAGTCCGCTTATTGCAATTTTGCTATTTGTTGTCTCTTTTAGTGCCTTGCATATCTTGCCTGCAATGGTCATATTCTGGGTTGATGCGGAAGGCTGTGAGCCGTAGACCATCACTACAGTTAATAATGGATTTAGGGCGTTAACCTTCTTTGCCGTTTCTTCCGGGGCAATGTTCTCTGCATTTGCATCAAACACTGCTATATTGTATCCATTATTCCTCAGATAAGCCGCTGTAACAGCTATCCAGAAGGGAGGCTCGATTGCAGAATAATCTTCTCCGAGATCCTGAAAAATCTGCCTTCTATCTCCCGGATTAATTAATACGATATCCATCAGTCTTTTATCCCTTTCAAAATGTCTTTGACATTTTTTATAATGCCGTCTTCATCTATGCCGTGTGATTTGTGAAGAAATAACCTTCCCCCCATATCAAAGGAATATTCATCACCAAACCCCATCTTTTTGATACCGACAGTTGCACTACTGCCGTTCAAAATACATGAAACCATACTATCCAGTCCACCTTTGTTTATGAATCCCTCCTCAAGGTTTATTACACATTTGTATCTGGACAGTGTCTCTAACAGAAGGGCATCACCTATTGGTCTTATCATGAATACATCCACAAGACCGCATGATATGCCGTCCTGTCCAAGTCTTTCTATTGCCCGCAATGCCGTATGAGTCATATACCCGGTAGAGACTATACATACCTCCGAGCCTTTTACCAGCTCAAAAAAACCCCTTTCAAGATTTACATCCTCTGTATTGTAGATCTTTGGTAATGGCTTGCCGTCAAGCCTGATGTATTTGGGACATTTATTGTTTATCGAATAATCAACAAATGTTTCTACCAACACCCAGTCGCTCGGCGAAAAGATAGTAATGTTAGGTAAAGTTCTTATAGCACTTATATCCTCAATGCAATGATGTGTGGGGCCGGATACATCATAGCTTAAGCCTGCCCCCACTCCTATAAGATTTACATTAATTTCCCGAATGTGAGAAAGAAGAGAAAGGTTATTCCTTATCTGCTCATATGCCCTCATAACTAAAAAGGGAGCAATGGCATAGGCATAAACAGTAAAGCCCTCGAGGGCAAGGCCCGTGGCAATATTGATAAGATTTTGCTCTGCGATGCCTACATTGATAAACCTGCTGCCGAATTCAGCCCTTAACCTATCCAGTTTTGGAGAACCAAAGTCTGCGCATAGGAAAAAGAGCATCTCGTCCCTGAACATTCGATTATAGATGGACTCTATAAATACATCCCTCATTACCCTCTTCCCTGTCATTTTAGTCCCTCTATAACCCCGTCAATATCTTCAGGTTTTATGTTTTTTATGTGGCTTAAAGGGTCTGTTTCGAGAAACGGCACACCCTTACCCTTTATAGTGTCTGCTATTAGCAATTTAGGTCTCTCGCCCCTTTTTTCTTTTAATCCCTTAAGAGAACCGTATAGCTGTTCAACATCGTGTCCATCGATTCTTTCGGTAGTCCATCTAAAGGATTTAAATTTTTCCTCTATCGGTTCCAGATCGATAACATTTTTACAATAATCAAGCATACAAGCCTTATTATTATCAAGTATCATGATTAGATTATCCAATCCGTGTTCCCCGGCAAACATCGCTGCCTCCCATACAGAACCCTCATATAACTCGCCATCACCGATTAGAACAAAAACCTTTTCGTCTTTACCTTTTCTTTTTAAGGCAATGGCAACTCCACAGGCAATCCCGAGACCATGCCCGAGAGAACCGTTAACGGTATCGTAACCGGGGATTATCGGGTCGGGTATTGCACCAAGAAATGAACCCTCTTTACCAACCCTCTTTAACTCCTGCATATTAAAATATCCAAGGTCTGCAAGTATAGGATAAAATGAGATAGAACCGTGTCCTTTGCTGATAATAAACCTATCCCGACTGTCCCATCTCGGGTCTTTAGGATCAAAGTTGATAATCCCTCCATAAAATAATACTACAAATATCTCTACAGCCGATAGAGAAGAGGCCAATCGTGTATCCTGTGCTATTCTGTGGATATTAAGTGTCTCTTTACGTACCCAGAGCGATTTGTCCTTTAGGAACCGAACATTATCAATTGAGTGTGAAATGCTATCCAATATTTCCTCCCATCTTGAGATCTTCTAAGTACCACTCATATGTTATCTTTAAACCATTCTCAAGGTTTGTTGAAGGCTTCCATCCAATAGCTACAAACCTTGAACTATCAAGGAGTTTCCTCGGGGTACCATCCGGCTTACCCGTATCCCAGAAGATTTCACCTCCAAAACCTGCTATCCTTGCTATTATCTCAGCAATCTCTTTGATCGAGTAATCAACACCGGTTCCTATATTGTAATGGATATTTTGAAATTTATCCGCGTTCATCATGGCATAAATCGATGCATCTGCTACATCCTCACTGAAAATAAATTCCCTTCTGGGAATTCCGCTTCCCCAGAGAGTAATCTTATCTTTTTTGTTAACCCTTGCCTCGTGCAATCTCCTTATCAAGGCCGACAACACATGGGAGTTCTCCAACTCAAAATTATCGTTAGGCCCATACATGGAATTTGGAACCAGGGCAATGAATCTATTCGGCTTATATTGATTGTTATAAGCCCTGCAGGCAATTATGCCTGCAATCTTTGCAATAGCATATGCCTCGCTTGTACCCTCAATCTCTCCCGTCATCAGATATTCTTCTTTCATCGGCTGCGGCGCATTTTTAGGATAGATACATGAAGAACCATAAAAGACAAGACGTCTTACATTACATTTATTTGCTGCCTCAAATACACTATCCTGTATCGCCATATTTGTGTGGAGAAATCTCGCAGGATAGGTTTTGTTGGCAACAATACCGCCTGTCAGACCTGCTGCTAAAAATACATATTCAGGCTGCTCGGTTCTAAAAAACCCAACAACCGCGGCTGAATCGGTCAGGTCGAGTTCGGCACGAAGCCTGGTTATTATATTTAAGAACCCCTGCTCTCCGAGCTTCTTTATCAGTGCCGAGCCTAATAGCCCTGTATGTCCTGCAACGTATATCCTTGAGTCTTTAAACATTGCCGTATTTAGTGTTAGAAATTATTGTGTATCCCTTTATAAGTTCCTTTATGCCCGTATCCAGAGAATGAGCAGGTTTAAAACCTGTCTTTTCAATCTTTTCGTTGGACACAATATAATCCCTCTTGTCAGGGTCTTCTCCGATAGATGCTTCAAGATAAACAAAATCCGGCACCTGTTCTTTTATCTTTGCACAGAGTTCAAGCTTTGAAAGGTTTGCATCTGAAAGACCTACATTGTAAGGCTCATCCTTCATGGCATTAAAGGTATCTATGGAATGTATAAATGCCCTTGCTACATCTCTGACATGGATGTAGTTTCTTTTAAAATGCCCTTCAAAAACTACTACGAACCTGTCTTTAACTGCCCTATAAGTAAAGTCGTTTACAAGTAAATCTATTCTCATTCTCGGAGATATGCCGAATACGGTAGCAAGCCTCAGGCTTATGGAATTCCCCCTGTCAAGCAATGCCTTTTCAGCCTCTACCTTGGCTATCCCGTAAAAGGATATCGGCTTTAAAGGCGTTTCTTCAGTGCAATATATATCCTTCTGCCCTATGCCGTATCCGCTGTTCGTACAGGGATAGATAATCCTCTGTTCTTTTGATGCAAGCTTAGCAAGAGAAATTACTGCATCCCTATTTGTTGTTAGTGCCCCAATCTTATCTCTACCGCACAGTGGAGCGCCAACCAAGGCCGCAAGGGGTATAATATAATCGGTATTTTTCAACAGGGGTTTTAAGGTATTATCTTCTCTTGCATCTCCCCTGACAACATTAAAATCAGGATTAGCACAGCACTCCAGTAAAGAACTCGGCCCGAACATAAAGGTGTCCAATACGGTAACTTTATGCCCCAACCTTAATAACTCCGGCACAAGCGTCGAACCAAGATAGCCTGCCCCTCCGGTAACCAGGATATTGTATGCCATTATTCAGTCCTCCATTATATATTTTTCAAAGTCCGATGAAGATAGTCTATTTTATCCCTTACATCATAAGGATGATTTCCAACAAAAAACCCGTTGTAATGAGCAATATCCGCATTGGTGGATTTTGTGACCTCATAGTCATAGTATTTAATAACATCATTTCTTAAGATGTTACCGCCTGTTATAATTCTATGTTCAATATCGGCATCTTTTAGCCTTTGGAGAACCTTCTTTCTGTCGATATTCAGTTCCGGATTTATTATCATTGTAAAACTAAACCATGATGATTCACCTACCTCACGCTGAATAATAAATCTTTCGTCATCCTTAAAAAGATTTACAAAATGCCCGGCGTTTTTTCTTCTTATCTGCAAGAAGTATTCAAGTTTATCCAGTTGCCTGGTTCCGATTGCGCCGTGAATTTCACCCGGTCTTACATTATAGCCCGGCAGGATAAAACGATATGCCTCAAAGAAATCATCATCCCTTCTCTCAAAAATAGGACTGTCTTCATCCTGGTCCCTTGTCCAACCGTGATTTCTCAGTGACTTAATAATATTATATATCTCCTTATCATCGGTCAGGACAACTCCGCCTTCCATGGTTGATATATGATGGGAAAAAAATGTGCTGAAGGTATTTACGAGCCCGAAAGTCCCGGTGTATCTTCCGTTAAACTTAGCCCCCATCGATTCACAATTATCCTCAAAGAGTATTATGTTATTTTCCTCGCATATACCTGTTATCTCGTCAAACCGACAGGGATTACCGAGAATACTTACCGCCACTATCATCTTTGTACCTGCGGTCACGGCCTTTTTGAGTTCGTTTATATCATAGTTCAAGGTGTGCAAATCAATATCTACAAATTTCAATCTGAGTCCATACTGATGCAGCGGATGAAATGTCGTTGACCAGGAAATACATGGCACTATCACCTCATCACCACGCTTGAGGGGATTTTCTTTTTTATAGAAAAGAGAGGCGACGGCAATAAGATTTGCCGAAGAACCCGAATTGCACATTACCGGATATTTCATACCGAAATATCCGGCAAACTTCTCTTCGAACCCCTTCACCCTTTTCCCCATTGTGTACACATTGCCGTCTATCACCTCGATTATTGCCTGTCTTTCTTCTTCGCCCCATGTTGAACTTGCGAGCCCGTATCTCATATTTATTCTCCCTAATTTATATATCTATCTTACTAATAAGTGCAAAAGTAAGATGACATTAATTTTATAGAATCGCCCCTCACCC
>JACQXD010000065.1 GCA_016208875.1 Nitrospirota bacterium | reverse complement strand
TCATCTGAAGTATCCGTATATGGGAAGCAGGAGCAGATGTAAACGCGCATAACAAGAGTGGCTTTACCGCATTGAGGATAGCTTCGGCAGAGGGCTATACTGACATAACAAAACTCTTGATAGAAGCGGGAGCTGATGTTGACACGAAGGGACGGGGCGGTCGGGAAGACTAAGGGGACGCTCTTGAAATGTTGAAATGTTACGGGTGTACCTGAAAGCTATATAACTCGGCGGTGTACCGGATTGCCGATAAACCCGGCTCCCGGTGACCTCGTTGGTTGTACGAAATAATAAATTGAAAACCATAGCGTTAATACCAAAGTTATCTGCTTATTGCAAGCAGGACAATGAAGAAGAAAGATGAAAGCCTATCTTGCGTCAACCAGTGATGACTTAAGTGAAATCCGCCTAAGAGTGTCAGATGCGCTCAACGACTGGGGATTAGAGCCAATAAATTATGAGGACAATTTCTATGTTGAGCCAGGGTTAAATACTCACGATGTATGCCTGAAAAATGTTGAAGCTCTTAATCCAACGACAGATTGTTTAATTACAATTATTGACCGCACATTTGGGGGGTTATACAATGGCTCTAAATTTCACCGATTCAGAAACTATTCAAAAGACCAATTTTCATACGGCCATATTAGCATTACTTGGGCGGAAACAGCTTTAGCCTACGAATTAGGAATCACAGTGATTCCCTTTATTTATCACGAATCTGTAGTAGATCATGATGAATACAGAAAAGCTAAGAGGACAGGACATGTCGATTTCCAACCCAAATACCTTAACCAAACTGAATTTACAGATTTGAAAAAATTTCAGATTTGAAAAAATTTCTTGACTTTATTACTCACCAAGACAAAAACAATTGGCGTGAGCCGTATAAGAATGCCAATGAATTAATTGAAAAGTTGGAAAGAAAATTCTTTTTCTCAGTCATAAACAAACTGCTTCTTAAAAGACACGCAGAAAAGGTACTTAACAATTTCAAGGCAACGCCTATTTGTTGCAATAATAGACCTATGGATATATTTGAGAAAACAGAATGGTTCCAATCGCGAAGAGTTAAGGAAATAGAGCATTCCAAAGAGCCAATCAGACCGAGCGACCAGGTTTATCTCATCCAAGAGAAAGACCTTATAAATTTACTCGATGACCGAAGCCTTACTGTGCTCGTGGCAAATGGTGGTATGGGTAAGACTGTGGCCTCGCTTTACCTCTTTTATGAAACAAGCAAGAACTTTTCATATAGAGAAAGTGAAAGTGAAGATACAAAAGGATTCGCTCCAATCTGGTTATTAGAGCCTATAGAGATACCATATGACATTACTGTTGTCAGTCTTATTGCAGAAGCCTTAATACCCGAAGAAGTTAGAGGAAAAAAAGAACGGTTGGTTAAGAGATTGCTTGAGAAGGGGCCAAAGTTGCTTCTTATTTTTGATGCATTAAATGAAAAAGGAGAATATCAAAAAATATTAATAGATGCAATTATTAAATTTCACCGTGAAACCATTGGAAAACACAAAATTATTATCACATATCGAAAGGAACAATGGCTAACTGGAGGAGCAGCCGGTTTGCCCATTAGAAAATTCTTATCTGATGAATATCGCAAATATGAATTATTGCCGCTTCGATTAAAGCAGGTGCAAGCGTACTTTAATACTCTTGGAATGCCTGAACGATTTAATGCCCTCGGGTATAGCCAAAAAGAGATGGCTACTATTCCATTATTCATGTACTTTTCTCAACAACTAACTTCTAATGAAATTAAAGATTTTGGCAGTGAGGCGGAACTCTGCGAGAAAATTCTTCATAAATGGATAGATGCAATGATTTATGCTGAGCATGGGGGAGTTAGATATCTTATGCCTCCTAACCTCATTAAAGAACTGGACGATATTGAAAAAATATTAGCTCTTAAGACTTGGATATTTTTTATTTTGCAGGAACTTGCATTTGACAATTTTAAAAAAGGTTCTGCCAATAGCTTTTCTCGTGATACCTTGCGAGACTTTTTATACAATAAAGTTTACAACAATGAGGGACTGAATCGTGAAAGTCTTTTAAGAATAAAATGGGTTTTTGACACGTTTGATTTTTGGACTCTTATTAAGACAATTGAGAGAACGGGACTTGTCGTTCTTAATAAATCAAATGACAAATGCAATTTGCAATTTGTTCATTCATCAATACAGGAATTCCTTGCAGCGCGGAAGCTTAAAGAAACTTGGCAGCGAGAGGAACGCTTTAAATCCTTTACCGGTAATGAATGGAATGGGGTAATGATAATGCTTTCCGGGTTGTTGGTTGACTCAGGCAATCTTGTTTATTCTATTTTATCTCGTAATTATGAAGGTGGAATTAAAAAATTATTGGCCAATAATAGAAGATTTGCAAGAGGAAGCGGTACAGAGAGTAAAGAGTGGCTTAATAACCTTAGTCTTTCAGATGCTTTGTTAGCAACAGAATGTGCAATTGCCGCCAGCGCGATTAATGATGAGTATTTAGATGAAATATTGGTTCAAGCCTTAATGCATGTAGGCATAACCTCTTATTCGGGCATTAAATATCATGATTACAATTACGTCGAATGGTATTATCAAGATGTAATGCCATATCTGATAAGATTGGGAAAGTTTAGAGGCGTGGAGGTGTTTGAAAGAATTTTATCAGACCCGAGAACATACACGTTGTCAGTGCAAAAAAGACAAGTCTGGTACGAAAAGTATGAATTAATAGCCGCAAAGGTTCTCGAGAAAATTGGCGATGAAAATGCTATTCAGTTCTTTGTTAAATTAGCAAAAGGTTGGTACACTCCATCTAACTGCGGAGCCAGAAAATTAGCAATTGTTGTGCTTGGGTGGATTAAGAATGAATCAACGCTTAATTCATTAAGAACGCTCTTGGCTGATAATGATTCGGAGATTCGAGCAGCAGCAATAGATGCAATTGGATATATCGGCGGTGATAATGCTGAAGATATTCTTATTGAGGCATTAGAGGATGAGGATGAGAATGTACGTTCAATGGCCTATACTGGTTTAGGAAAAATTAGAAGCACTCGATCAGTTAATTATCTCATTCGTTTTCTCGAAAAGCATAACAATGAACATCCCAGAGTGACTGCTCATGCGGTCGAAGCTTTAGGAAAGATTGGCGATGAAAAGGCAGTAGAAATCTTAGTAGAAATTGCTCTAACAAATAGAGGCTTATATGATGGTGGCCCTTGGGATACTGAAAATATCGGCTATGTGTATCTGGATGCTGGTAAGGCTTTAGGGAAAATTAAAAGCAAAACTTCCGTTAATTTGCTTCTACACTATCTACATGACAGGAATAATGAGATACGCAGTAACGCAGCCAGAATCTTGGGTTATCTAAAGTCAACAGAAACGCTGCGACCGCTTATTGAGGCACTAAATGATAGCGATCCAAAAGTACGTTGGGGTGCTGCTGTCTCCTTAGGGGAAATTGGGGATAATTCGGCTGTGGAGCCGCTTCTTAAACTCTTAGGTAAAAATATTTTCAAAAATGAGAAAGATAAATATGTGCGGCGCGTCGCAACATTGGCTTTAGGCAAAATTAAAGACCATAGAGCTATTAATCGGCTATGTGAACTATTAAATGATCCAGATTCAAAAGATCCAGATTTGGCTGAACGGGCAGCGCATAGCTTAGGCGAAATTGGTAATGATTCAGTTGTCGAACAGTTAATACAAGCATTAGATTATAATGAAAAAGTATGGGAGCATCCTCGTAGCGTACGCGGGGCAATAATAACAGCACTGGGTAAAATACGCAGTAAAAAGGCAGTTCAGCCGCTATTGAATTTCTATATGAAATATAAAACAGCCACAGTTATTGAATCATTAGGCTATATCGGTGATGAGGCGGCTATGGAATTAATTGCTGAAGAATTGTGTTCCGATAGTCTTCATATTCGAAACTCATCAATCAAAGCACTTAAAAACTTCGATCCGGATAAGGTCTATAGTACAATCAGAAAAAAAATCCAAGCTGAAAGCGAGGAAAGCAAGAAAGCACTATATTTTACTGCACTATCAAGGATGTGAATTGTTTCGATAGGCTGAATGTGAATGGGTCTTGTTTCTGCAGTGACTATGACGGATGTGAAAACTTCCACTTTTAACAACCTACATCGATTAAAATAGGCAGAGCGCGCGTTTAATGCAGAAGAGCAGTGAATACGTGAGAGTGTTCAACCAGTCGTTCAAGCGGGGAACCCGCTTAACTCATCGTTCCCCACTCGCTCCGCTCGTGGGGAACGCGGCGCTGAGCGGTGTGTGCGTGTAGCCAGCGCTCCGCGAGTGGAGAACAAGGCACACGAGACGGACTCCCCTTCGGGGGCCGCTCAGCGCCGCGTTGGGAGTGAATAAATAATGAAAAATATAAAGAAAATTCTTCTTGTCAGCTACTGTTTGCTACTGTTGATCGGCTGCATCACGCCACAAAGTAGAACAAACTCCCTTGCGTTCGACGCCGAACAAAACGTTTACACTCATGCACAATCGGGGTTTTCCTTTCCGCTTTCGATCGGCCGATTTCAGAGGGATAACGACATTAAATTCTATGATGAAGCGGGAACAGACTTTTCCGTACCGTATAACTTCATAACTCCGGATGAAAAGGTCGTGGCGACAATCTATATTTACCCATCGCTCAAAGACTACTCTATTACTCCTATTCCGAAGCTGGGCCAAACACCCGAATGGTTTCTTAAAGAGAGATATGATGAAGCAAAGAATTCCATAATCAACATGTACCGAGCCAGGGTTATATCTGAAAGCGAATATCGGATAAAAAGATCATTACTGAATCCGAATGGAAAAATAGGAATATTTGAATGGGACACAATAGGAGGCGAAACGGTTTTCTCTCATCTCTACTTGTTTACCCATAAGGGATGGCTCGTGAAATACAGGTTCACATATCCAAGTAAATTTAATGCAGTAATAGGACCGGAAATAAATAGATTTATTGAATCATATGAATGGCCATGAACTCCCAACAACGGCGTCCACACCGACGCCGAATATCCGCCTTTTCTTTTTAGTTTCACTCTTTGGTCGGCGCGGGTGACGCATTTCGCTATGGCTAAAATAAAATATGAATTCCAACAATTCCCAATCTTTGTTATAATCAACTGGAAGGAGGACATCATATGCACATCGAATACACAGCAGTAGTAAAACAAAAAGGCGATTGGTGGATAGGGTGGATAGAAGAAGTTTCAGGAGTAAACTGTCAGGAACGTATACATCAAGAGTTAATAGAAAGCCTTAAGACAACTTTACAAGCCATAATCGGGTAAAGGACGGCATTTCGCCGTCTCTCCCCACAAAGCCCGTCAAGCGGGTGCGCAATGGGCAAATCACAGCGTAGAGTTAAATCACGATTTAGGTCGAAAAACGCATTCGGTGCATCCTCTTATTCTATCCCCTTTATTTTTTCCGCAGAGCCCGGATATCCCGTGATGACACATGGCAAAGTCATATTTTAACGGGTCTTCGGGATCAAGCTTTTTTAATGCCTCTGTTATTTCTACGGCCGTCTTCCAATCATTGGAAACCCGCTTCGTAAAACCTAAACACCTCGATATCCTCGCTATATGCGTGTCGAGCGGTATTATAAGCTTATTTTTAGGGATACCTTTCCAGATACCGAAATCAATATCTTTATCCCTGATCATCCATCTCAGGAAAAGGTTCATTCTTTTACATGCACTGCCCTTTGACGGAAAAGGGAAAAACTGGATCAGACCGTCCGGCCTGATATCCCGTCCATAAACATCGGATGTGTCCACACTTTGAAGATGATCTACAAACCCCGTAAGGGCATGGCCTATGTCAACATCGTCCCTTTTATAAGAACCTTTAAATGCCTTCTCTATACGCCCATACCTCCTCAGTACCTCACCTAAAATATAAAGGAGACAAATAATATCCCTGTTTTTGTTGAATCTATACCTTATACCTGAAAATAAACTCCCTTGTTTTTTTACTCCGAAATTAATCAAAAAATCATACGGGCTGTTGCCCATGATTGACAGAATTCGTTCGATAATAGGTTTGAATAGATCAACCCTCCCATAGGAGAGGCAAGCGGCAATAAAGCCTGCGATTTCTATATCTTCAGGTCTCCGGTATCTGTGCGGAAATTCTATAGGGTCGTGCAGTATCCTTTCCCTAAAATTATATTCCCCGTAGAACCTGTCGAGTAGTTGCTTAATTCCTGAATCGTCGAGGTGCATCTTGCACGGAACCAATCAGTAATCCTTATATAAGTGAATCTCCGTCCCCGGATAAAAGAAGGAAAGTATCTCTTTATAATTATTGCCTTCCTTTGCCATTTCCAGTGCACTCCACTGGCAAAGGCCGACCCCGTGTCCATAACCCTTCCCCTCAAAGATTATCGAATCTCCATCCCTTGTCAAACTGAAATCGGTGCTCGGCAATCTCTGCCAACCGAGCATCTTCCTAAAGTCGGTTGCCTTTATTACTGTTTGATCCGACCCTGCAGCAACGTCTAATTCTTTTACCCTACCGGTTGCCGTATAAGATTTTATCGTTATATCTTTCATATCCGATATGTCTAATGCCTTTTCTATTTCGGAGAGCGGGATCTTCTTTTCCCATATCCAGTAAGGGGAATTTTCGCAGCTCGACTCGACCGATCTGAGGTATGGATAATTTTTCCCGAATACCTCTTCGGGAAGTTCCGTCCTGCCTCCGCATGTCGAATGATATAATGCCTCTATCGGTTTACCCTTAAACGTGAGTATCTCACCGGCAGTCCTTTCTACTGCATATGACACCTTTGAATCGGAGGAATTCCCCTTATAAGCCTGATGCTGCACGGATGATGTAAGATGATAATAAGAATTTCCGCCGGCATTTTTCTGGTATATGGCATATGTCCTTGCAATTACGGCCTGTGCCTTTAATGCCTCCATTTCCCAGCTTGTACCGACCTCGGCCTCTACTACACTCTTGATATAATCTTCGAATGGGATCTCATTTATTACGTAAAGACCGTTCTGCCCTTTCCATACCTCGATCTCTCCCTTATAATGAACGCCGCTTGCCAGGAGATCGCCTTTCATTCTGTTACCGATTTTTTCCAGATGCTCATTCTTCTCAGGGATGCTCGGGCAGGTTTCGTCTACTATTAATACTTTTATTGTCCCTGCAAAGACGTCAGCAACCGACAGCCGGCAGCCGGCAGCCAGGAAGAAAATAAGAAACAAAAAATTCCTCAATTTTGAATTTTTCATTTTAAATTTTGATTATTTAAATATCTCTCCATCTCGGAATAGATGCAGCCGCAATATTTCTGTCTATAGAGACCGAGCTCCTTTGAAAGTTTAATGCCTTTCTTCCAGCCGGGCCTGAAATCTTCCTCGTAAAATAATACCGAATACTTTTTCTCCATCTCTCTACCCGTATCTATTATAACATCAAACTTTTGATAAGGACTTACGAGAAGCGAGGTTGTGAATCCGTCGAGTCCCATCTTTTTGGCTGCCTTTGCAGTTTCATCGAGTCTTATTTTATAACATATGCGACAGCGATTTTCTCCGCCGTTTTCCGTCTTATCTATAAAATCCTTTAAGCCATAATGGTCGATATATTCGATCTCTATTCCGAAGATTTTTTGAAGCCGCCGTACTGCATCGAGACGAAGGCCGTATTCGGTATAAGGATGGATATTCGGATTAAACCATAGTCCCTTTATGGAGATGCCTTTTTCAGAGAGACTTTTAACGGGATAGACACTGCAGTTTGCACAGCAGATATGCATCAAAAGCTTCATATTATTATTATAAATATTCGGACAACCTTTCGACAATACTTTTTATCATCGGACATAAGACTTGATAAGGTTCCTGCTATTACGGTATATTGTCATATAAAAATCGGAAAAGGAGAGCAAAAGATTATATGGATTTCTTAAAGAAAATAAATGAAGACCTTATTGCAAGCATGAAGGGCAAAGCAGAGGGAAGCGAGCTGCGGATATCTACGCTCAGGATGATGAAATCTGCCGTCAAAAATGCAGAGATCGCAAAGCGGGGTAAAGGCGATTTAACGGACGAGGATATTATTGGCGTGCTATCCGGCATGGTAAAGCAGCGTAAAGAATCTGTTGAGCAATATCAAAAAGCCGACAGGCCCTCTCTTGCAGAAAAAGAGAATAAGGAGATAAACATTATTCAGGAATATCTGCCCGAACAGTTAACTACCGAGGAGTTGAATGAGATTATTAAATCAACGATTCGGGAGACCGGTGTTACCGGTATGAAGGAAATCGGAAGGCTCATGAAGGAGCTTATGCCTAAGGTCAAGGGCAGGGCAGATGGAAAAGTAGTAAGTACAAGAATAAAAGAGATCCTTGAAAGATAGGATAAAGAAGTGTCAGTGATAGGTGTCTGTCTCAGTATGGTTCGACAGGCTTACCATGACTGTCATCCTGAGCCTTCGGCGTGAGCTCAGTCGAACGCTTGTCGAAGGGTGACACTGTTAATTGACACTGTCACGGCAGTTTTGCATTTTGAATTTATTTTAAGGAGGTTTTATGTCTGAACTGAAAAAGATGTACCGCACTATTATGGAAGATGATTTTCCGCCGGATATGACGATTAAACTCGGAAAGCAAGTATTGGTCTACAAAAAGCGTGCATGGAAGCTACCTGATGAAAAGACCGGAGAGCTTATAGAAAAGGGCTTGAGATACGGAGAAAATCCCGATCAGCAAGCCGGATTATACGAGCTTGTCAACGGCAACCTGATGCTCGCAGATTGCCGGTATATAAATCCCGGGAACGGCCTTGTGAGCAGCATTACGGAAGAAGATATGATACAGGCAGGAAAACACCCCGGGAAGACGAACCTCACCGACCTCGATAATGGACTTAACATAATGAAATACCTCACGGCAAAACCTGCTGCGGTCATCCTTAAACATAATAATCCCTGTGGAGCTGCCTATGGGAAAGATATAGCCGATGCCTATTATAAGGCGAACATGGCAGACAGGATTGCTTCATTCGGAGGCTGCCTTGTCGTAAACAGGCCGATGAATAAAGACACGGCGGAGAGTGTAAGCCGGAATTATCTCGAAGTAGTTGCGGCACCGGATTTTGAGGAAGGCACTGTTGATATTCTTGCGAAGAGAAAGAACCTAAGGATAATAAGGGTAAAAAAGATAAATGAACTTGAAAAGTACAGGGACCTCCGTTTTGTAGAATTCAAGTCATTGATAGACGGCGGCGTCGTTGTCCAACAATCACAATTAAGCCGGATAAGGACAAAGAACGATTTTCTCCCTGCAAAGACCGTTTATAAGGGAAAGGAATATGCCGTCGAAAGACAGCCTACGGAAGGGGAATACGATGACATGATCTTCGGATGGAGTGTAGAGATGGGAATTACATCAAACTCTGTTATTTATGTTAAGAACGGTGAGACAGTCGGCATCGGCACCGGAGAGCAGGACAGGGTTGGTGTAGCCGAGATCGCAATCTTCAAGGCATATACAAAATATGCAGATGCATTATGTTTCAAGAATCATGGGATTCCTTATAAGACATTAGAACTGGAAGTTGCACGCGGTGAAAGGGATACGGGACTGCTTCAGGAGATAGATGATGAGACGAGGAAAAATAAGGGCGGGCTTATACGCGCCGTAATGGTCTCAGACGCATTCTTCCCGTTCAGGGACGGCATTGATGTCGGTATAAAACAAGGTATCACGGCCGTTGTCCAGCCAGGAGGTTCAGAACGGGATTTCGAGGTGATCGAGGCATGCAATGAGGCAAAGGTTGCAATGGTATTTACAGGACAGAGGGTGTTCAGGCATTAGGAGCTTTAAATCTCTTCTATGATCGCTGCCGCTAAGAGGGGGAACATTATTTCGTGGTGACCTGTGAGTGCATAAGCGCAGCCATTTTTCATAGTAGGTCGTTTGAGTACGTTTTGTCCGGGTCTGTAATGCTGGATGAAATCCATATTTACGGTTGTGATATTATCGACTTTATTGCCGAGATTTCTTGCTACGGTGAGCGCCTTTAAAAATACCTCGGGCATAATAACCGCTGAACCCAGATTTATATAAACTCCGCCTTCAAGATCGGATACAACAGAAGTAAAGAGCCTGAAGTCCAATAAGCTTCCCTTGCCGATCGATGCACCGTCCACGCGCGGATGCATGTGAACTATGTCAGTACCGATGGCAATGTGAACGGTTGCGGGGATATCAAGTTTGTATGCAGAAGCGAATATGCTCCTGCCTTTAAATTTAAAGCTGCTGTTATAGATCATTTCTCCGATTGCCCTGCCTATACCGTATCCTTTTTTGACTCCGGAATTTATCGCTTTATTTATATATTCCCCTGTTTCTCTTGCCATCCCGAATGTCCCCTTGCACAATTCTTCTGCAACGTCTTCCGACGTCTGTCCGGTGAATGAGAGTTCGAAATCGTGGACAATACATGCCCCGTTTGTTGAGATAGCATTGATGATCCCTCTCTGCATCAGATCGATAATAACAGGCGACAATCCCACTTTTATCGGATGGGCACCCATGCCCAGAATTACAGGTCTTTTATTCTTTTTTGCATTGATTACCGCTCTTACAACTGACTTGAAATCCTTTACCGCCAGAATATCGGGAAGTCTGCGGATAAAATTCCCGAATGAATCCCCATGATTATATGGAGTTGCCGACGAGTCGATCTCTACCTTGTTCTTTCTTTTTTGCAATGGATATGTTTTAATTTTACTAAACGAGACCGGTTTATATTTTTTCATAGTATGAAATTTTAACATAAAAAGATTGAATATTGAATACCATTAATTATCTTTCATTGAACCATCAAATCGAGAAGTGTTATATTTATCTATGGGTATGCCTTCAAGAAAAAATTTATTCCGTAACCCGATTTCCCATCTTTTTCTCATAGCTATTGTCAGCTTTCTTGCCTATTCAAATACCTTTAATGTGCCGTTTCAGTTTGATGATACGCCTTTTATTGCTAAAAATCCTATAATTAAAAACTTGAGCTTTTTTATTCAGCCTTCAAAGGCAAAGGTATTTAACACATCAGATATCGGTTCTGCGAGATACGACACATTTATAATGCGATACATAGGGTATCTTACCATTGCCCTAAATTATAAAATACATGGCCTTGATGTTACCGGCTATCATATCTTTAACCTCACAATACATATCCTTAATGCAATACTTATCTATTGGCTTGTAATACTGACGCTCAAAACACCATACTTCGCAATGCGGAGTTCGGAATTCGGAATTCGGAATTCGGAAAATAATATTCCGCATTCCGCATTTGGCATTCCGCATTTCTTCTCGCCTATTAACCCATTCATGGTTCGACAAGCTCACCATGACACCTCTGTCACCCTGAGCCTGTCGAAGGACACCTATTTACCGTTGTTTGTTGCCTTGATCTTCGTCTGCCATCCGATTCAGACGCAAGCAGTTACATATATTTATCAGAGGTTTGTATCCCTCGCAACATTCTTTTATCTACTATCGCTTGTGATGTATATAAAATTTAGGATACACGATACAAAAAAGATGCACGATGCAGGATACACGATACACGATAAAGAAAATCATACATCGTGCATCATGAATCGTGAATCATGCATCGTGAGTCATGCATCATGTATCATGTATCTTGCATCGTTATTTTCTGCCGTTCTCGCTATGAAGACAAAGGAGATAGCCTTTACATTGCCGATAACCATCACACTTTATGAATTTATGTTCTTTAACGATTCACGATTCACGATTCACGATTCACGGTTTAAAAGGATTTTATATTTAATCCCTCTATTGCTTACCATGTCGATTATTCCTTTAAGTTTTGTAGGGATCGATAAACCTATCGAACATTTAATAATTAGCGATGTTAGTGAAGTAACAAAGTTTCAGGTGGAAATGTCGAGATGGGATTACCTCTTTACACAGCCCAGAGTTATACTCACATATATAAGATTATTTTTCTTGCCGGTAAATCAAAATCTTAATTATGACCTTCCGGTATTCAATTCATTTTTGGAACCCGCCGTAATCCTATCGTTTTTGCTTCTTCTGGCAATCTTCGGTCTTGGCATATACCTATGGGTTAAAGGTTTCAAGGTTCAAAGGGTTCAAGGGTTAAAGGTTGAAGGGTCTGAGGGGTCAAACAATCAACTTTCAACTGTTAAACCTTTAAACTTTAAACTTATTTCTTTCGGCATCT
>JACQXD010000064.1 GCA_016208875.1 Nitrospirota bacterium | reverse complement strand
GTAATACTTTCTCGATAACTCAAGGGCACCAAGGTTTCCTTTAAAGTCTGAGCCTACTGTGATTATCGCCTCAAGCCCTGCATCCCTTGCCCTTTTTATTACTTCTTCACGGTCATTGTCAAACCCGGACATCTCTATGTGGCAGTGGGTATCAATCAAGCTGACGGCTGATGGCTGATGGCTGATGGCTAAGTTACGCACCGAATTTTTTGAGTCTTAATGCATTTGCAAGTGCTAACGGCATGAGATTTATAGTTGGGAATATTCCCAATTCTCCTTTGGTACATTCCCTCTCCGAAAAGGATTTACAGAGTCCTCCGAAAACATAAGGTGATTTAAGAAGCACAGGTACGGGATGCCAGCTGTGACCTTTAAGTAAAGACGGAGTTGAATGGTCGCCCGTAATAATTAAGACGTCCGGGTCAAGTGCAAGGATTTGCGCCAGATCACGGTCAAATCTTTCGATCTGTTCCGCCTTTCCTTTAAAATTGCCGTCCTCGCCGTATGAATCCACTTTTTTTACGTGCAAAAAGAAAAAGTCATATTTTTTATAATTCTGTTTAAGGAACTTTATCTCTTCCTGCACATCGCCGGTTATTGCCGGGGCATCCATACCGATCAGTTTTGCAAGTCCTCTATACATAGGATAGGCAGCAACGGCCAGAGGATTAAGACCGTATATGTCTGCAAAATGCGGGATGTGAGGAACCTGAGAAAAGCCCCTCAGGAGAATAAAATTAGCCTTCTTCTGATCTCTGATGACGGCAGATACAGCTTTAATAAGTTTTTCCACAACCTCTGCTACCTTTTCCGCCTGAGTAGTTCCCGGAGTAACTGCAACCGGAGGATTTCCCTCTTTTTGAGGATCCGTATCCTTTATATCTGCCGAACCCTTTTCTAACGGCTTCGGAAATCTCAGGACAACGGCAAACCTGTGTTCCATGCCCGGGGCAAATATCACATCAACATCATCTATCTTCCTTATCTTTTCCTGCAGTCTCTCTGTAATTTTTTTACTCTTATCCGTCGGTATCCTCTCTGCCCTTCTGTCTTTTATAATACCTTTCTCGATCGTTGCATAATTGCATCTTATAGCCACATCCGTCTTCTTCAGATCAATGCCGAGCCCGAGCGCCTCAAGAACCCCTCTGCCTATCTGCCACTCGATAGGGTTATAACCAAACAGTGCGAGATGCCCGGGACCGCTTCCCGGAGTTATGCCCGGTGAAACAGGGATATGCAGCCCGCATGCTGAATTCCTGGCAAGCATATCGAGATTAGGCGTATCGGCCACTTCAAGTTCGCTTTTACCATGAACCGGAAGCCCTCCGAGTCCGTCAAGTACAACCATCATGATCTTTGAATTATTTTTCTGGATAATACCCTTAATTATATCCTGCATAAGTTCTCCTTGTTGTAGTTTTAAAAGGGTTTTTATTAAATTTTCAAATAAATAAATTTTCAATAAATCTCCCCTAACCCCTCTTTGCCAAAGAGGGGATCAGAAGGATTCCCGACAAGCGGGAATGACAAAGTACGATTTATTTTTTTGATACCCCGCCGTCTCTGCGGCGGGGAGGTTCATTTTTTCAAGTCCCCGCCTGTCTCTTTCTTCTTCCTTACGAATATCAAAGCTATCAGCAGTAACACGGCCAATATAAGAAGTGAAAGGGTACCGAAGGGCAGAATGCTTTCTTCATAAACGGTTACATTGTAACTTTGCACATTAACGGTCTTGATATACGGTTTTTTTATCTCCTGCGGCTTTTGCTCCGGAGGTATCGGAGCGGGCATTTCTTCAACAGGTTCCGGTTCGGGCAGAGGTTCGGATCTAACCTGCTTTAAGGGATTACCGTATTTATCAAGTCTTATGGGGTTCCAGTCTTTATCGTGGAGATGGTACTCCCCACGAAACAGTTCCCACTCGCTGCAATTCTTCCGGCACTTATGGCCTCCCTTATAATCCGTCTTACCCGGATGGGCGTGAGTACATACCGGGAAAAATAAAAGAAAAACTGCGAGAGATATAATGTTTTTCATCGCCCTCGACATTTGGGGTGAGCGAGGGGACTCGAACCCCCAACCCTTGGAGCCACAGTCCAATGCTCTAACCATTGAGCTACGCTCACCATTAAACAACAGTGATTAGTGAACAGTGAATAGTTAATAGTAAAAATACCATTTACTAAATACTAACAACTATTCACTAATTACTGCAAATTTTGCAAACCAAAATTTGCTACGCGCCTGAAGGGATTCGAACCCCTGACCCACTGCTTAGAAGGCAGTTGCTCTATCCAACTGAGCTACAGGCGCATGGTCGGGGCGAGAGGATTCGAACCTCCGACCCCCTGCTCCCAAGGCAGGTGCGCTAGCCAGACTGCGCTACGCCCCGGTTTACGACAGGTATCAAAGTGTCATAGATTCAAAGGGTCAATAGTAAAAGTTAAATTTATCATTGCAAATTGCAAAATTTAAAATGATGAAGCTCCCCG
>JACQXD010000063.1 GCA_016208875.1 Nitrospirota bacterium | reverse complement strand
TCTTTATCATAAGAAAGCATCTGTTCTTAAAATCCCCCCTCACCCCCCTTTGCCAAAGGGGGGACAAGAGTATATCTTTGCCAGAGGGAGACTTTATTATATCTGCACACTATTATACCCACACTAAACCCTGAAGAAGCTTATTAATTATGGAATATTGGCTATAAGATAATATTTCGGAATAGCTTGTGTTTTTATTATGTAATAGTTTTCGGGTAAATTTTTTATGAATATAATGGAATAAAAATCAAAGAAAATAGGTATCCAATCCTTGTCCCACACAAGGGTGCTTGCGAGCCGAAGAATCTCTCCTGACGGGTCATACACCGGAATTACTATATAATTTATATTATAGGCATTAAGGATAGACTTCCACGCGGGCAATCCTGCAACTTTTACTGAAACCGCATTATTGATAATCTGAGAATGCTCAAAAATATGCTCATCAAGACCGCGCCCATCGATAAAGACTTTTCTCTCGGGGGCAAGCCTCCATATCAAATACCCTCCATAACCGTAATGGTTATACATATTTCCCTTGAGGTCATTCTTAATTATGAAGTCACCGATGTTTTCCGAAGATCCGTAAAGCCACTTACCTGATGCAAGCTTTCTTATATTAAACCGCTCATCCCAGGTAAAAAATAGTGCCGTATAAATTGCTGCAAGGAGTATTAAAATCCTACACCACTTCAATATGGCCTTTTCCGAAAACAACCGCCCTATAACCGGCAGTGCAGCAATCATAAAAAATGGGATAAACCGCATTGTTGTGAAGGAAAAATAGCCTGTCCCTGCAAGAAGTGCAACCTCCGTGATATCCATCCTCTTAAAATTAATAATTAAACCGATAATTGTTAGGAGCAGGATAAACCAGTATAAAAGCATGTTGTAATTATTGAATTCCATAAAACTCTTTACCGAAGACTGATATTCCGAATTGAAGGCCGTCATACCGCCGGGGATACTCATCGACAATGCATGATATGTGTTCGGGTTTACAAGGGAAAAAACAATACCCGAAACCCCTGCAATCAGCAGTCTCTTATAGGCTTTCTTTTCTACAGGTCTTAAAGATGGATGTAAAAACTTCATGCCCTCCATAAGAATATAAAGAATTATGGTAACCTGTCCTACAGTATGACCACCATGCATATTTGCCCAGAAAAGCATCAATAAAGGCAAAAGCCAATAATCGGTAGGCAGTAATTTTTCCTTTACCTGCCTTTCAAGAAGGAAAAGGAGCACCGCAAAGAAAATGTATGAGAATACTTGTGGTCGGTCATTGCTGCCATAGATTTCAAGCAGTTGAGTTAGAAAAATAATGAGCAGGCACATATACAGAACGTCGTCCCCATGTTTTCTTTCGAGCATTGTATATATAAGAATACCGGTGATAAAAAATCTTAAAAGCACTATCCCTTGAAATCCGTTTACGAGATAAATGAGATAATATATTATCTGGCTCAACCAGTATGATGTAAGGATAAAATGCTGACTGCGGCTGTAAATCCGAGGTGTAGTAAATGAAAAAGGGTCTTCCAAAGGTAATGCCTTATTCTGCCATATCCATTCACCGGTCTTAAGGTGCCAGAAAAAATCGGGATCACCGATTGACCTCAGTAGATGCAGGGATGAAACCAACAATATTATGACTATAAGAATAATCTTAATGAATTTGTACAGCCGATTATCCATGAAATATTATAGCCTAAAGGCAGCCTTCTATTCGTGAGAAAAGGTTTGGTGGCAGAGAGAGGTAATGCTTTAACACAGCGAAAAATCCGAATTTTGCTAAAAAATGTTATTGACAAATCACTATCTAACTTGGTATAAAATCTAACCTTGTAGATTTCTTTTTAAAAAATTTAATGATGGGAGGGAACTATGAAATTAGGTGTATTTGTAAGTGACTTTAAGCTGACAACCGACACACTCGACAGGTTGAAGGCAGACAAACTGGGGATCATCCTGGTCATGAATGGTGTTTACCATGCAGCGGTCAAAGAGAGCGGCAAATCTTCAGCCCTGTTGGATAAAACGGCAAATCTCTATGCCTTGTCGGAAGACATGCAGACAAGGGGTATCAAGGATTCGGATGTCGATAAAAGGGTAAAGGTCGTGAACTATGGAGATATAGTGGATATTATGTTTAACGAATACGATAAAATAGCATGGCTATAGGAGGTAATTTATGGGAATTTTAACAATAGGATGTTTCCCGGGACTTATAGGTAATATGTCTTATGACTTTGCTTTAAAGCTTGCAGAAGCAGCAGTAAACAAAGGCCACAAGGTGAATATATGGTTTTCAGGAAATGCAACCGGTTCGATAAAGGCACACCAGAAACACCTGAAGGACTATTCAACGGGCGAAAAATACCTGAAGGCACTCCTCGAAAAAGGAGTCGAGATATGTACATGTGAAGCGTGTACGGTTGCCAGAGGCATTCAGAAGACCGAAGGCATTGAAAAGATCCAGTGGAATGCAATGCACTGGTACCTCGCAAAGATACATGCCTCGGACAGAGTCCTTCAGATAGGAGGTGAGTAAGATGGGTGACGTAAAACTTGCATTTATAGTCCAGAAACCGCAATACAAGGGAGAGACGTCGAGACTTGCAATAACCCATGCAATAGCATATCAGACAGTAGAGATACTTCTCGACGACGGCGATACCGTCACCCCGACCTTATGCTTTACGGGCGAAGGTGTACTCGGGCTGCAGAATGGCCAGAAGGCTATGGACCTGTACGGGATAACGAGCACGGAGACCCATTTTAAGAATTCTCTTCTCGTTGATCTTGACGTGCTTATATGTAAGGAAGATTTGGCCAGATACGGTATCCCCGAGAATGCTATTCCTGACGCCGAAGACATGGGCGCTGATAAAAAGGTAAAAATCGTGCCGTTTTCCGAGATACAGAAGGCTGTAGAAGAATCAAAGCATGTGCTTTTCTTCTGAAGGACAAGTGTCAGTGATTAGTGTCAGTGACAGTAAAAAGAAACTGACACCGAAAACTGACACTGACACTGTTAACTGACACTTTAAAAAAAGGAGGTTACTAAAAAATGGGTGAATTGAGCAGCAAGACCCCGGATCAGACACTGGATGTCCTTGGAAGGGTATGCCCCTATCCATTGGTACTCACAAAGAAGACGCTGGAAAAGATGGGTAGTGGACAGGTTCTAAAGGTTCTCTGCGATGCACCGGCTTCCGCGGAGGATTCGCTCCCTAAGTATGCCGAGAAACAGGGTTTCAAATTCGAATCCGTAAAGAACGAAGCCCAGGGTTCATGGGATATCTATATTCAGAAGACCTGATCTCTTAAATAAATAAATTTTCAATAAATCTCCCCTAACCCCTCTTTGCCAAAGAGGGGATCAGAAGGATTCCCGACAAGCGGGAATGACAAAGTACGATTTATTTTTTTGATACCCCGCCGTCTCTGCGGCGGGGAGGTTCATTTCCCTCCGCCAGCCACGGAAATATCTACTTGGAAGTAAATTCTTTCAGCAGTATAATCTTTGTATGTACAAAAAAATCCTCACGGCAATAAACGAACATCTCAACTCCGAGGTCACTGCAAGATATGCGATGCGACTTGCAAAAACAATAGGTGCAAAATTTTACACCTGCTTTATAGCCGAAAAGGGTATGTCTACGATGAGTATCGGCAGGGCCGAAGAGGCTATGAAAAGGATATTCATAGATGCAGAGAAGATGGAGATAGAGTCCGAATCTATAACGGAAACGGGAGACCCGGCAAGAAAGATACATGAGATCGTAAATCACGAGGGAATAGACGTTGTCTTTGCATCAACAAGAAAGGAAGATGTCGAGAGAAGATTTTATGCCGGAACTACGGCACGCAGGCTTTCGATTAATCTTCCGTGTTCGGTAGCACTTGTGAGGGTTGTCCATGGAGGCAGAATACATCCAAAGGATATACTCGTTCCTCTTAAGGCAAGGATAACGAATGTAGAAGAAAGGGCATATTTCACGGCAAAGATCGCTCATGCATTCGAATCAAACGTGTTACTCTTTCATGCACCCGAACCCATATCGAGATTTTTTCATGGAGAAATCCACCTTACACCTCTCGAATGGGAGAAAAAATTACCGAAAGATATATCAAGTTTTATGGAACATCTCCAAAGGTATAGGGTAATACATACGGGTAAATCCGTTCCCGGAAAGATCGGTAAGACAATTGCGATAGAGGCGTTCTCAAAGAGGCATGATCTTATTATAATGGGTGCAAGCGAAAGGAGTCTCTTTAGCAGGTTTTTAAGAGGGAATCCCGTTGAAGAGGTTCTCAGGGATACTCCGTGCGATTTGATAATCCTGCGACCGCGGCATTCAAATAATAGCAATAAGCTATAAGCTATCAGTTACTAATACGGTCATAAGTATGAAAACATTGATTATAAAATCCCTCCTAACCTCCCTTTGCCAAAGGGAGGAAAGATTCCCCTCTATCAAGAGGGGATTAAGGGGTGTGTTCCCCCTCTTTGGCAAAGAGGGGCAAGGGGAGATTTTTCAGTAATGACGCCTTACTTATGCACTCCTTAGTATAAGCTAATTTATGAAAATTCATAATCTCACAAAAGAAGAAGTCTTCCGCACCCTTGTAACCTCAGAGAATGGGCTTACGGAGATCGAGGCTCAAAGACGACTCCATGAATTCGGATTCAATGAGATAAAAGAGGTAAAGAAGAAATCCCTTCTTATAAGGTTTCTTGGACAATTCACACATTTTCTCGCAATACTTCTCTGGCTGGCAGCCTTTATGTCGTTCCTGTCGGAATACATTCATCCGGGTGAGGGGATGCTCACCCTCGGTCTCGCAATAATAACGGTAATATTTATCAATGCGATTTTTACCTTTATTCAGGAATACAGGGCGGAGAAGGCTCTCGAGGCACTGAAAAAACTCTTGCCTTTCAATGTAAAGGTCATAAGGGATAATAGAGAAAAAGAGGTAAGTGCAAGAGAGGTCGTGCCGGGTGATATTGTTCTGATCTCGGAGGGTGACAGGATACCTGCCGATACACGCCTCATCGAGACCTCGGGGCTAAAAGTCAATAATGCCCCGCTTACAGGCGAATCGGAACCGGTATTAAGAAGTCTCGATCCTTTCGAAGGTGAATTCATCGAGAGCACCAATATTGCCTTTGCAGGAACTACGGTTGTAAGCGGTTCGGGACGGGCGGTAACCTTTGCAACAGGCATGAGAACAGAGTTCGGCAGGATAGCTCATCTGACAAACGCAGTTGAAACAGGCTTAAGCCCATTGCAAAAGGAAATTATAAAAGCAACACGGCTTATTGCAGCGATAGCCGCAGCCATAGGCATCTTTTTCTTTCTGCTGGGTTTTGTCATTGAGAGAAGCTTTTGGAATAACTTCATTTTCGCGATAGGAGTAATTGTGGCTCTGGTGCCGGAAGGGATGCTTCCTACGGTGACGCTTGCCCTTGCGATGGGAAGCCAGCGTATGGCTAAGAAAAAGGCACTGATAAAGACATTGACATCTGTAGAAACACTCGGCTCTGTAACCGTTATATGCACAGACAAGACAGGCACCCTTACGCAGAACAAGATGGAGGTTAAAGAGGTATGGACGCTCGATAACAGCGAGCCGGAAATAAAACTGCTGATGCAAACAGCCTACCTCTGTAACAATGCAAAATTTATAGACAGTCAATACAAAGGCGACCCGACAGAAACAGCGATTCTCAAATATGCCCGCGAGGCCATCGGAGATGTAACGGCAGAAAGGATATCCGAGATCCCGTTCGATCCGGAGCGAAAACGGATGACGACAGTTCACAGGATTCACGATACAGGATGCACGATGCATCCCCCTCTGTCCCCCCTTGATAAGGGGGGAATTAAAGGGGGGTATCATGAATCATGCATCATGAATCATGCATCTCTTTTTGCTTTCACCAAAGGCGCTCTTGAAAGCGTGCTGCCTTTATGCAGTTATGTTCTGATAAAAGAAAAGAAACTGCCTGTTGATGAAAATATGAAAGAAGAGATAACGAATGCCTATCATTTATTGATGGATAAAGGGTTGAGGGTTCTTTCATTTGCATACAAAGAGATGAAAGATACCCCCCCACCCATCCCTCCCCCTCGAGGGGGGAGGGTAAGGGAGGGGGTGAGCCCTGATATAGAAAGCAAAATGGTCTTTGTCGGGCTTATCGGTCTCGAAGACCCGCCGAGGCCTGAAGTCCCTGAGGCGATCAGGAAATGTAACGAGGCGGGAATAAGAATAATAATGATCACCGGAGATGCGAGCAGGACTGCCGTTGCTATTGCAAAAGAGATAGGGCTTGTCAAAGGAAATCCTATTATCATTGAAGGGAGCGAATTCAATCAACTTAACGATAAGGAATTGAGAGAGAAGTTATCGGAGGAAGAGATTATATTTGCAAGGATGACTCCAAAGCATAAGATGAGGGTTGTATCAATATTAAAGGAAGAGGGAGAAGTGGTTGCAGTTACAGGGGATGGTGTAAACGATGCACCTGCACTGAAAAAAGCCGATATAGGCATAGCAATGGGCATTACGGGAACGGACGTTGCAAAGGAGGCCTCCGATATAATATTGCTCGATGATAACTTTGCCAGTATTGTAAATGCAGTTGAAGAAGGAAGAATGGTTTATGAGAACATCAAAAAATTTATAACATACATATTTGCATCTAATATCCCGGAGGCAGTTCCTTATCTCGCATATATACTCCTAAAAATTCCATTGCCTCTGACCATAATCCAGATACTGGCGGTTGACCTCGGTACCGATATGCTTCCTGCACTTGCACTTGGTGCAGAAAAACCGACCCCCGGTGTTATGAGATTGCCTCCAAGAAGTTTTAAAGAAAGGCTTCTGAATCTTTCACTCATAAGCAGGGCATATCTCTTCCTCGGCCCGATAGAGGCTGTGGCTTGTATGTTTGGATTTTTCTGGGTATTGTACGGTGGAGGATGGATATGGGGAACAATGCTCCCATCTAACAATATCCTTTATATGCAGGCAACAACAGCATGCCTTACAGGAATCGTCGTTGCACAGATAGCGAATGTCTTTGCCTGCCGTTCATTCAGGGAGTCCGTATTCAGCATAGGATTTTTTTCGAATAGGCTGATATTTGTCGGTATAGCGTTTGAGATAGCCTTGCAAATATTCATCGTTTACCATCCATGGGGAAATGCGATATTTGCAACACATCCGATTACAGCGCAGATGTGGCTTGTCCTGATACCGTTTGCAGTTATTCTCTTTTTCGCGGAGGAGACAAGGAAGTTGATAGTTAGAAGGAAAATAGCATAACAATCCAAGGGAAAAGGAGAATCATGAAATTTCAAGAGTGGGTTCTTTTGCCGTAATATCTCCTGGCTTCTGCTATTGTCAGGGCTTTTTCATCCCTTGTCTCACGTATATACGACACTTCGGCATGCAGCTTCAATCCAAGAGCGCCAACAACTTTCAAAATAGTATCAAAACCGGGGGTGCGCTCGCCCGAAAGCGCCTTGTAGAGGCTTTCGCGGGACAAGCCTGTATCACGCGCAACCTGCGCCATACCCTTAGCGCGAGCGATATCACCTAACGCCTTTGCTATGAACGCTGCATCGCCGTTAGCTTCCTCAAGACAGGCTTCAAGATATGCCGCCATTTCCTCCGGAGTGCGGAGATATTCCGCAACATCGTATCGAGTAGTTTTGGTTTTTCTCATTGTCCCCTCCTATAAATTCCGTGCAAGGCTTAATGCCTTTTTGATATCAGCAGCCTGCGTACTCTTGTCGCCGCCAGCTAACAAAATAATAATCTTGCGTCCGCGCATCGTGTAATAGACACGGTAACCGGAACCGTAATTGATTCGCAGTTCAGAAACGCCCTCTCCGACGGGGCTAACATCCCCTGGATTTCCCGCCGCAAGACGTTCGACCCTTGCCAACACTTTTGCACGCGTGCGAATGTCGCGCAGGCCATCGAGCCATCGGACATACCTCTCTGTTTTGCGAATCTCTCGCATGGTTTTATATTGTAGCCATGCGGCTACATTCTTGTCAATGCTCCGCAGAGTCATGAAATCAGCAGTGCATTCACTTCTCCGGTAACAACAGCCTCTGATATCTTATTGTCGCATCGCTCTCCAATCAATATTGCTTACTATACGCCGTTCACCGTGAATTGCTGGGATTTTGGGCCTCGATTTGACAATTATGCAGGATATGTTATAGCATCATCACAGTCGTGCTTCCTGAATTCGTCCCCTCCAAATGGTGGCATCATCTGCTCCATAACCAGACTGCTCTGTTTATTAAGGGCATCTTACTATTTAAAAAAGGGGTTGTGTCTACAAGCGTGCCTTTCCATCTAAAGAAATGACTTTAACCCGAGAATCCTATTTAAGTTATTCCTTGCGGTTTCATAATCGGGCTTAAGTCTAAGTGCCGTTTGATATTCACATATCGCATCATTTACCAAACCTTTGGTTTCATAAACTCCCCCAAGGTTATTATGGGCATTAGGATGATTTGGATTTAGTTTTATGGTATTGCGATAACTCTCGATAGCCTCATCAACCAATCCTTTTGCAACATAAGCATTACCGAGATTATAATATGCATCGGCATAATCAGGCTTTAGTCTTAAGGCAATCTTATACTGATCTATGGAGATATCGAACAATCCCTTTGCAGCATAGACAATCCCGATATTGTAGTATGCTGCTGCAAAATCCGGCTTTAACATTATCGCTGTACCGAGATGTTCGATCGCAATGTCATTCCATCCCTTGGCAGCATAGGCATTACCGAGATTATTATGCGATTCCACGGAATCAGGTTTCAATCTTAAGGCGGTTCTGAGATATTCTATAGCCTTATCGGTCTCGCCTTTGTTCAGATAAATATTGCCAAGATTGTGATACCCTCTCGCATTGTTTGTACTTTTCCTTATTACATCTTCCCACAGGCTTATCTCGCCCTGCCAGACGGTATTGCGATGGTAAGCAGCAATTGAAAGAAGAACTATTAGAGCGACAGAGCAATAGAGCGGTAGAGCGATAGAAAGAAAAGAAAAACTACTGCTCTGTCCTGACGTCCTGTCGTTCTGTCGCACTGTCGCACTACCACCCCTTCGTTGTATAACGCCGAATAAGGCTGTACCGAAAGCTATAACAACACCAACAGATGGCAGATACATCCTGTGCTCATTGATTACATCCGCTATTGGTATGATACTCGATTCAACGGAAAGGGTTATAAAAAACCAGAGGATACCGAAGGCGAT
>JACQXD010000062.1 GCA_016208875.1 Nitrospirota bacterium | reverse complement strand
CCTCTTTGGCAAAGAGGGGTTAGGGGAGATTTATTGAAAATTTATTTATTCAAAAATCCCCCTTCATCCCCCTTTGCCAAAGGGGGAATATAAGGACACCCCACAGCAGAGACTGTGGGGTATTGAAAATTTAATAAAAAGTAAAAAGCCTTGAAAATCCGGAGAACTTCCTGATAAAATAGCTATTATTGAGGGGGGAGAGAATATTAGAAGATCGGTATATTACATCTTGGTTTTGAACGATCTGTATCTTAATTAAAAAATATAGGGAAGGTTAATATGAAGGTTACTTTAATATCGCCGTATTTTACTCTGGCCGCAATAGGTCTAAGGGGCATCTCGGCGTCTCTGAGGAAAGAAGGACATCAAACCCGTATGGCTTTTCTTGTGCCGCCGAGTAATGAATCGGCACATTCATATGTTTATTCCAAAAAGCTGCTCGATGAGGTTGTATCATTATGCGAGGGATCCGATCTTATAGGCATCTCGCTAATGACGTCTTTTTTTAACCATGCCGTACTGATTACTCAGGCAATTAAGGAAAAACTGCCTACGCCTGTTATATGGGGCGGTATCCACCCTACTCTGAGACCTATGGAATGTATGAAGTTTGCGGATATGGTCTGTGTCGGAGAGGGAGAAGGAGCCTCGATCGAACTGGTCGGAAGGATGGCGGAAGGTAAAGACCTCAGTGGCATAGAAAATCTCTGGATAAAGGAAAATGGAACTATTATCGAGAACAATAACCTGGAAGACCATTATATCTACGATCACTCATCCGAAAAACTGCTATTGATGGACGAAAAGATATTGGAAGATTATATGGTAAGGGAATTAACCCTTATCCCCCGTACCGCGTCCTTTCAGATAATGGGATCGAGGGGATGTCCGTACAAGTGTACTTACTGCTGCAACAATGCCCTTCAAAATCTTTACAAGGGACAAAAACCGGTACGCAGGCGAAGCGTTGATAATATCATCGAGGAAACAAAAATAATCAAGAAACGATTTCCATTTATTACCAATGTTATCTTTCATGACGATACCTTTTTTTCCGCAAATAAAGAGTATATCGAAGATTTCGGGACAAGGTATAAAAACGAGATCGGACTTCCATTCGGTCTTCTGGGCGATCCCACCTTCACCACGGAAGATAAACTACAGCGCATGATCGAGGCCGGTCTTAAGTCCGTACAGATCGGACTTCAGTCCGGCAGTGAGAGAATTCTGGACATCTACAAACGCAAACATCACAATAAAAATATGATACCGATGGGCAAGATGCTCAGTAAGTACGCGGATCGGATCACGATAAAATATGACAGCATAATAGATAACCCATACGAAGAAGAAAAAGATCTGCTCGATACCATACGCGTATTACGGGAGATCCCTTATCCCTATGAGCTGCAGGTATTCTCGCTCGTTTTCTTCCCCGGAACGGAACTCTATGAGATGGCCAAAAGCGATAATCTTATCGGGGACGAAAGGGAGCAGATATATCAGAAATACTATTTCAAGATGGGAACGTCTTATATCCACCTTCTCTTCACCCTCCTAAAGGCTAACTTCCCTAAACCTGTCATCCGCATGATGACTTCGAAAATCATGCTGTCCATTTTTAATCATAGAGTGCTGAATCCCTTTTACTTTTTATGTATAAAGGGTATCAACGCATCGATCAAGATCAAACGGCTCGTTAAAAAATCGTTAATGGGTTAAGTATTACAATTCACACGAACTTCCAGATTGAAATATAAGATTATTAATAGAAAGAAACTTTTGGCGACTATGCTCTTTGATATAGTCGGAAACCTGATCTTTTCACCCGTGAGGCTCTTTCACAAAAAGAATAAGCGCATTGACGATATAAAAAATATTCTCATCATAAGGACTGCATTTATAGGCGATATTATAATGACCCTACCTATTCTGAAACCTTTGAAAGAAAAATTCCCCCATGCAAAGATCGGTTTTGTCGCCTCCAAAGAGGGATGCGAACTGCTCAAAGGCAACCCTTATATCGATAAATTATATCCTTTTAATCCGTTCTGGTTTTATGGATCTTCAAAAAAAGAATATCTTGATTTCATACGAGAGATGAGAAAAGAGCAATTCGATTTGATCATCGAAGCTAGGGGAGACATAAGGGAGATATTATTCTTAGCATTTCCCTTAAGGTCGAGGTTCAAACTCAGTTACGGATTCGGCGGGGGTACGTACCTGCTGACACATATAGTTCCTTTTCAGGAAATGAAACATAGGATAGAATACCACCTCGATATGGCAAGATATCTCGGATGCAGGACAGAAGGCATTGATTGGGCAATACATTTAACAGAAGATGAAAAAAAGAGGGTCGGAGAGATTTTAGATTCTAATAAAATCCGGCGGCCTTTTATTGCCGTACATCCCGGATCAAGGCTCCCTCTTAAAAGATGGTCGGATGAGAAATATGCCGCTCTGTATGATAATCTTATAGGCAGATATGGGATACCCCTTTTAATACTCGGATCCGGTAAAGAAAAGGCTATAGTCCAGGGCATCGTTAAAGATATGAAACATAGGCCGATCATGCTCACAGGAGAACTTAGCCTCAGAGAGCTTGCCGGTGTTTTATCCGGGGCGTCTTTATTTATCTGTAACGACAGCGCACCGATGCATATAGCCGCGGCAATGAAGACCCCGACAGTCGCACTATTCGGACCGTCTAAAAGCATCGAGACAGCTCCCTACGGAAATATCAACAGGATAGTTGAAAAAGAATATCCCTGCAGATACGGGTGCGATGAGAGTTCCTGTCATAATGAAAGATTCCATGCATGCATGCAGGATATTGCAGTCGAGGATGTTTTAGAAGCGGTTGAAGATATCTTTAAGGAGTTAAAATTGAACTTAAAAAGTGCAGACATCGCCCAAAGAGAGGTAAGAGTAAATGTTCAGGTTTGATGCGGTAAAAGCAAACACATCTCATGAGATAAAGGCAGGCATCGGTGAATTGCTGTCGGGCAGATATTCCGATCTGCTTCCATCGAAGAAAGATGCACAAATTCTTATAAAGCTGAATCTTAACAGCAATATGAATGCCCTTACAGGCAATACAACGGATATGAGGCTTGTAGCTGCAGTCGTGGCGTTTCTAAAAAAGAACGGTTACACGAACATAACCGTAGGGGATGGAACGAACAGCGGTTTTTATCGAAATAGGATAAGCGTTATTGACAGGCTGCAAATAAATAAACTGGCTGATCATTACGGCATATCCGTAAAAGATCTTAATTATTCAAACCCTGTGGATATTGATTTTGAAAGAGGAGTTAAGGCAAGCGTTGCAAAGGAATGCATAGAAGCGGATTTGTTGATCAACATGCCGAAACTGAAAACCCATTTTGAAGCCGGGATGAGCGTCTGCCTTAAAAACCTCATGGGCTGTCTTGTTGGACAGGCAAATAAGAAAAAGACGCACAAATCTCTTGCGTCAAATATTATTAACATTAATAAAAAAGTCAAACCCCATATCCATATCGTTGATGCGATATTCTCTATGGAGGGACTTGGCCCGACTCGAGGAACACCCGTCAAAACCGGAATGGTCTTTGTGGGAACCGATCCCTATCTGGTGGATTTGATGTGCGCTAAATTCGCCTCATTCGATTACAAAAAGATCAGAACTCTGGCTGAGGCTGAAAAGAGAGGGATCATTAACAAACAATATCATGACTATGTTAATAATTTTAAGTTTGAAAAGGTATTCAGGTTTAAGCCGCCCAAGGCAGGTTTTCTTGCAAGCTTCATCCACAGCCCGAAGAGACAAAAGTATTTTCTTGCAATCCGGAATACCCCTCTTTTCAACTATGTGTGTTCGACAAAGATTGACGGGAGGGGATAAAGGGGAGGGTGAAAGATGTATTCATTGTTTATATTGTTTCTGCATCTGTCCTGAAAATGCCATTGAGTTTCACGGAAAACTCGGTTTTATGAAGGAACAGTTAAAGCAGTACGATACCATCGTAAGAAGGATAGCATAATGAAACATACATACCTCAAAAAAGGAATGAAAATCTCCCCTAACCCCTCTTTTCCTAAGAGGGGAATTCCTCCCTTTGGCAAAGGGAGGTTAGGAGGGATTTTCAAATGAAAAAGATAAACATAGCATTTTTAAATCCACCCTTCTTCAAAAAGTTCTCCCGCTCGCAGAGGAGTCCGGCAGTAACCAAAAGCGGTACGCTCTATTATCCCATGTGGCTGTCACATGCCGCTGCCCTGGCTGATAAGGCAGGATACAATCTCGATCTCATAGACGCGCATGCCGATGGGTTCGATCTCGAGTACGTAATTAATAGGTTGAAGGATTTTTCGCCTCGATTGGTGGTTGTAGATACGAGTACCCCGAGCATATATAACGACGTACAGGTCTGCGAGAGGATTAAAGAAACCTTGCCTGACACCTTTACCCTGCTCGTCGGAACACATGTATCGGCCTTACCCGAAGCCTCCATTGAACTTAGCTTATCCATAGACGCCGTTGCCGTAGGCGAATACGATCATACGGTAAAAGAGATTGCGGGTCTTGCTGATATCAAGAGAGATATAAGCACTGTAAAAGGGATATGCTACCGGAATTCGGATAAGGTTGTGTGTACTGAAAAGAGACAGCCGATCGAAAACCTCGATGAAATACCATTCGTGAGCACCATATATAAAAGATTCTTAAGAATGGAGAATTACTTTAACCCCAATGCCCTTTATCCCATGGTAACCATTACCACAAGCAGGGGATGTCCTTTCCAGTGTATATTCTGTGTTTATCCGCAAACCATGATGGGACACAAGATGAGACTGAGAAGCGTACAACATGTAGTTGACGAGGTTGAGTATATCGTCGGTTCTTTCCCTGGCGTGAAGGCGATCTTTTTTGAGGATGATACCTTTACTGCCCTCAAAAAGAGGTGTATGGAAATATCCGATGAAATAATAAAAAGGGGTATCAAAATATCATGGACCGCCAATGCGAGGGCTGAACTTGATTATGAGACGATGAGGTCAATGAAGGCATCGGGCTGCAGATGCCTGTGTGTGGGTTTCGAAAGCGGAAGCCAGATCTTACTCGACAACATCAAAAAAAGGATAAATTTAGAAAAAATGATGCGGTTTATGGCGGATGCGAGAAAGGCCGGCATTCTTATTCACGGCTGCTTTATCGTCGGTCATCCCGGCGAGACTAACGAAACAATGCAGCAGACACTTGAACTTGCCAAAAGACTGAACCCCGACACTGCACAGTTCTATCCTATAATGGTTTATCCCGGCACAGAGGCATACGAATGGTATAAAGAAAACGGGCTGATCTTGACGGATGACTTTTCAAAATGGCTGACGCCTGCCGGTCTGCATAACAGCGTTGTGAATGCAGAAAACCTTTCCGCAGAAGAATTGGTCAGGTTCTGCGACCATGCGAGGAGGAAGTTTTATTTAAGACCGGCGTATCTACTCTATAAATCCGGACAGATGATTACCCATCCCGGAGAGATCAAGCGGACGTTAAAATCCCTTAAGACATTCGGGAGATATCTGATAAAGGGTTCCGATATCGAATCTAAACAATGCTGACTCCAAAAGCCCCGTTATATACCCACAAATCATAGAGATCATGTTTGACAAAAAAGAAACTTCTGTGATAGTTTTTTGCACACACTATGACGGACAGTTCACATGATACCGAATTAATAGCGAGATGTCTGAGTGACGAAAATGGAATGGGCTGGGAAGCATTTGTCAGGACATATTCAAAATTAATCTGGAACTCCATCCATAAGACATTTTCCTCATACAATTTCCGGTATTCTCAAGAAGATACGGAAGATATTTATAGCTCCGTATTCCTTTCTTTAATAGAAAATAATTTCAAGAAATTAAAACAGTTCAAGGGCGAGAATGCCTGTTCTCTGGCTACATGGCTGACAATAATAACCTCCCGCTTGACAATTGATTATATGAGAAAAGACAAAAGACATCTCTTTGTCGAACCCCACAGCGAGGAGAAAGACATACTGGATTTAATCCCTGATGGAAGAGATTGTGCCGAAAAAACACTTGAGGGGAAACAGATAAACGAGGGTTTCAAAAAATCGGTTAATTCCTTATCACCACAGGATAAAATGCTTTATGACATGCTTTATCACAGGGGAATCTCGTCTGAAGAGGCTGCCGAGATACTCGGCATATCCGTTGCTGTGGTTTATACAAAGAAACACAGGATCATTAAAAAGATCAAAAAAAATGTAAAAAAGGTGTAAGAAAATGGAAGTTGACACGTCTAATATGTTAGGAGATGAAGTTTATGGGAGGATATTATGCATAAAAATAAACGATATTTAGGCGAATTTGAACTTGGGGCGTATATCGAAGGAAGGCTTTCAGCAAAAGAAAAGGAATCCATCGAAAAGAGATTAAGTGAAAACAGACGGTTTATGGATGAGTTTATTGCTATAAATCGCATAATCAATCATGAAACAAACATACCTCATAAATGCACAAAGGACAATAAGAATGTCATTCCTGCGAAAGCAGGCATCCAGATGCAAAAAGAAACTGGATGCCCGATTAAAGACTTCGGGCATGACAAAATAGAGGCAGAAAATAACAAATTACTTGAAGATGCTCCGGAATATCTTATAAAAAAGGCTATCAATTTCTACCATGAGAAACGCAACCTGTTCGATATCATAGTAAATCTGGTTACGGATGCTATCAATGTGGTACATGTTGCGCATGATATTAATGTATTTATGCCACTTCCTGCATATGATCTGCGGAATACCCGTGTTTCCGCTCCCATAATGGTGGTGCTCAATAAAAATTTTGAAAATATCAATGTCGAGCTCGATATCGAGAAGGTTGCCGATGATTTTTGTAATATTAAGGCCGTGGTATCAGATATCGAGACAAAAGCCTTATTAGAAAGTCTAAGGGTCGAACTTATTTCTGAGGGAAGAGAACTTGTCTCTGCCCCACTTGAAAACGGTGTAGTGATATTGGAAGATGTAAGACCGGGAAGGTATATCATTAAAATTAATAAAAAGGGTAAAATCATGGGGGAACTGTCGGTAAAGATAGAGTGAGAGAGGAGAATTATATATGGAAGATAAAAAGACTGACCATGAGTTAAAGATTCTGCTTGATAGAAAAGCAGAAATCGAGAAGACAGTACAGGAACAATACATAAGAAAAATTACTGTTATGTTTACCGATATGAAGGGTTTTACGCCGCTTGTTAAAACTAAAGGCCCGATAGCCGGCGCGGCTGTAGTACACAAACATAATGAAATACTCATGGACGCGATAAATACAAATAATCCCCTATTCGTAAAGGCAGAAGGCGGTGATGAAACCATGTCGGTATACAATGAATCAACAGATGCAATAAAGGCTGCAATTCATGTACAAAAGAGTTTAAAGAAATATAACGGCAATAAACCCAAAGAAGAACAGATACAAGTTAAGATCGGGCTTGACTGTGGGGATTGTATTGTTAAAGAAAGAGATGCAATCGGGGTTGCTGTAAATATTGCAAAGAGATTAGAGTCAACCGCAAAGGCAGATGAAATACTGGTATCGGAAAATCTATACAGGGCAGTAAAAAATAGTGACGAATTGATATTTAGGCTTGTAGATATTGTAGAACTCAAAGGCATAGGTCCCACAAAGGTATTCAGGGTAATATGGGATTGGGATGGAGAAAAACCTCACTCCGAAAAAATGAGAGGGATAGAACATCTGCAAAAATTTGTCCTTGAGGCATCCATATCAGGTGACAGATTAAGAATCAGCAGCTCTGATAAGACAGAGGGCGAAGAAAGACCTGTTAAAAGCTATAGGGAAATAAGGTTTAATGACATTAAGATAAAGGAGTATACAAAGGGTGTTATAGACCTCCTCAACAGGGCAAACAAACGCGGGGGAAAAATAAGCAATGAGTTGCTCATTAAGTTAAAGGAATACGGCAGGCTCCTATTCGATGAATTAATCCCGGTTGAGATTAAAGAGAAACTTCTAAAGACACATGAAAAAAACCTGTTTATAAACATTGACGATAAACTGGTGCATATCCCGTGGGAGTTATTATATGATGGAAAGGATTTCCTGTGTCAGAGGTTCAGCATCGGCAGGTCTGTAAGCACAAAACAACCTGTGTCTGCCGGGCCGAGGGCAATCGGCAGGCCATTGAAGATGCAGATACTTGCCGATCCGAGAGGTGATTTGAAGGCTTCTTATGAGGAAGGGGTAAGTATCAAAGATGAAATTGGAAAGCTCGATGACTGGATGAATATCTTTTTGATGACAAC
>JACQXD010000061.1 GCA_016208875.1 Nitrospirota bacterium | reverse complement strand
AAAAGACCATTTCATTGCAAACGGACAGACTGCACCTCCGCGTCCACTCAAACCCGATTTCTTAAACCCGTCTATTATCGCCTTTGGCTGGAGTCCAATGGCCTTTGGAAGTACACCGTATCCCCCGGCCTTCTTATATTCGTTTATGTCGGCCGAATTCGGATTCTCTATGTTTTTTAAAAGAATTTTTTCCATTATCCTAATATGCCCCTAATCATAGATACAGGACATGGCATTTGAGCGGATTCTTTTGCCGATAGTCCATAAAGTTTATTCAAAAATAAAGAGGCAAAAGCCCTCGGAGGGCGCTTTAGCGACCGAGAATGAGCGAAAATGTTATGTCCTGTATCTATATCCATATAGTAACTAATGCTTTATTCTCTCAAGTACCTTCACACGATGATCCAGATCTTTAAATAATGTCTTTGTCAGAGATTTTATCTCTTTAAGTTCAAATGTCATCTCTTCCTTAAGTTCATCGATCTTCCTGTCCAGCACCTCATGACCTTCCACGACAAGATCAATCCTCCTCTGGAACTCCTCCGAAATAATTCCTACCTGGCGACTTAGTTCTTCTGCTTTAGCATTAAAAGAGTCTGTAATATACCTCTTTAACTCTTCTTTAAATCCTTCTAAATATTCTCTTAACTCTTTATCCATTATTTGTATCCTTCTAAAATCTCCTCTATATATTTCTCTGTCAGATTTTCATAAAAGTCATCATTCACGAGCATTGCAGGTGCGGTCCCGCATGCTCCAATACATTCCATAATCGCAAGCGAAAATCTTCCATCGGCAGTTGTTCCGGCCGGCTCGAGTCCGTACTTATTCTTAAGAAAATCAACGAGCCTCTCTGCCCCGAGTATCATACATGAGACATTTGTGCATAGTTGGACGATATTCCTACCCGCGGGCTTATGTTTATACATTGCATAGAATCTCCCGACACCTCTGGCAATCGCATTGGGAATAATGAGCACATCCGAGACTGCTTCGTATGCATCGGTGCTTAAATAGCCGAATTCTCTCTGAGCAATATGAAAAGCAGGCAAAAGTGCAGCCCTTGCAGTGGGGTATTTAGCCCTTACATCTTCGATTTCTTTTATCGCTGCTTCGCTAAACATGGGCTATATTATACTTTAAACTCTTTTTTATTTGTTTCGTTATTATTTTTCTCATTTAATAGAACCGTCACCTTCTTCTCTTTTATAGGTAACAAGCCTTCTCATCTCTAAGATTTTCTGTAATTGTCTTATGTCTCTATTGCCCATCATCTATTTATTTTTTAATGGTCGATGTCCCTATTTTTACTATTTCGTTCATCTACTCTCCAATTCCATAAAATCTCGCAATTCCATCTTTTGATTTTTCTAAAAGTTGCGTACATTTCTTACCAACATTTTTAAGTTTAGGGTTAGAAAGAGTTGAAATGCGGTCTTGTCTTCGTTTGATTGCCTTCATTGCAAGTTCATAATTATTATAGCGGACATCATCGATATCTGGTCCGCCACAAATTGATTCTAATTGAAACTCTTTCAAAACAATTCTAAAAACATCCTCTGGTGAGTTCTCAAGTGCCTCCCCAACCGATAAAGCTAACATCTCACTTGTCCCCGCGTCTGCACCGGAATGAAGTGCAACAGCCACTTTTAGCCAAGATTTTGTAGCCGTCGCAATTTTTTGTAAAACAAAATCCCAAGCCTCATGGCAAGAGTATAGTTCAGAAACAATGGCATGCGATCCCCGGTTAGAAATCTTGTTCATTATTGATTTAGGATTTTTATAATAGCTGATAGTCTCATTTTTATTTGCAAGCAAAACATCAGCAGAAAATAATAAATATCCAAAAAAAATTACAAACAAAATATGGCGAATAGGTTTCATATTCTTCACAAAATAATTTTGTCTTTGCTATTATGGTTGAACATGCAGTGTATTATTACCTTCTTCAAGAGACAATAGCCGATTGAGTTCATCCCTTGTCGCATTTGTGGTTGCACCAATACAACCATTTGAACAAGTATCTCTATTGCTACAACCATGAATTTGAAAGCCACTACGCCCATGCATATTATTACTCGGATCAGGTGTTAAATTTCTTCGACTTGAATTGGTCTTTTGTGCCTCAATAGTATAATCTCCATCCGGAATTGGGCCATGGTTAGGGACATAATCCCTATCGGGATTATCTTGGCAATCACAACAGAGAGAACTTAAATTATTTCCAGAAACAAAACTGCTACTATTAAATGTCAAGTTTCCTGAATTATTTGGAGTACATGTCATATCGTGGCTGCTTATATCGTAGGTGCACTCATATAACCCCCAACGATCAATCCAGTTTACTGGATTATTTGCATAAATATATGAATTTATTCCACCAGCAGATCCAATAGGATCACGCTCAATATATCGTCCAGTAATAGGGTTGTAGTCTCTAAAATAATTATAATTAGTTCCCGTTTCCGTATCATAGAACTGACCAGTGAATCCTAAATTATTCGTTATATTCCCTTTGACCGAATACCTCTCTCCAAAAGGTTGTAGTTCACTTTCCCATACTATAGTTCCACTACCATCCGTCATCATCACCGGCGTTCCAAGATGATCGGTATGATAATAAAGAGTTCTTTTGATATCTGCATATGCCGTAACTGAAACATAATAAGTCGTTCCATTCGTAAGCCCTGTAATCGTATAGCTATTCACATCTCCGACATCTATTGAATTTGTATAATTCCCTGATTCTGTTCCCCAATAAACCTTATATCCATCTACGGGTTCTTGATTAGCATTCCAGGTTATCAGAAAAATGCGTCCCCAAAAGTGTCTCTATCCAAATCCCGATTTAAAATCTTACACAAGATATGAAAATCTCTTTTTAAACTCTTCCACTTTCATGGATGCAGTAACGGCTAATCTTTTTATATTTTCGGGTTTAAAATCATTTTTCTCCAGCCTGATCATATATTCCCTTCCGACAAGATATGCCTCCGATGACGTATCAACATATCTTATCTTTGTCTTATCCGAATCAGGCTCGAACATCTCTACAAAGGGTACGGATTTCAACTTTCCTTCGTAGAAAACAATCATAGCGCCCGTACCTCCCATTAGAAGGAATCTCACAGCACCATATCCGAGATTCCGGGTATATTCAGCATCAAATGGTATCGGGTTTGCAGCCCTAAGTTCGTATCCTATATTCTTATCAACAATCGTTACCTTTATCCCACGGCTTTCGAGATTTCTATTCGCAATCGTTTTCATAACCCTTCCAAGCTGGATATCGGAAAGTCTTACCCTTCCTGTCTCATCCTTTTCTATGACTTCATACCGGATCAGTTCTTTTTTGTCGAACTTATTTGCAATCCCCTCTGCAAGAACGGCGACTCCATAATCCTTGCCTGTCGAAAGTCTTTTTATGATAGAGCCTTCAAGTATGTCGGAGACTTTCTTTGCAGAAACTTTCTCTTCCCTGAACTCTTCCGGGATAAGGGTTATCGTTGCACCTGCCGCCTTTCCTATCCCGAGGGCAAGATGGCCCGTATATCTACCCATCGTTGTTACAAAATACCATCTGCCCGTTGTCCTTGCGTCCTCCATAATATTCTCGACAAGCTCGACACCCCAGTGCCTTGCTGTCTCGTAGCCGAATGTCGGCATACCTGCTGGGAGCAAAAGGTCATTGTCTATAGTCTTCGGGACATGCACGACAGATATGCCGCCCTTTGACTCTTTTTCTATCCACCTTGCCATGTAAAGTGTTCCTTCTCCGCCTATAGTGATCAGGTATCTGACATTTACGGATTTAAGCGTAGACATCAGGGTTTTAAAGCCTTCCTTAACCTTTGAGGGAAAATCCCTTGAGGTTCTCAGGATCGAACCGCCGGTGATATGTATCTTGCTGACATCGTCTATCGCAAGCTCGATTATCTTTTTCCTGTCCCCTGAAAAGAGACTCTTGAACCCACCGACTATACCGATTACCTTTTTGCCTCTCTTTACGGCCTCGATCGTGGCTGCACTTATAACACCGTTGATGCCCGGTGCAGGCCCGCCTCCGACGATCATTAAAGTTTACTTTTTATGACTGCTTAAGATAACTTCTCGATATTTCAGAGAAAAGTATGGTGCCCCCTGCAGGAATCGAACCTGCGGCACCAGGTTTAGGAAACCTGTGCTCTATCCGACTGAGCTAAGGGGGCTTCAAAGTTCTTCGTGATATTATATATCAAATCATGAATAAAAAATATCGTTCTGTCCGTCCTTTTATTTTGGGAATTTCTATTTGGGCACTTGACAAAACTCTTAATTTATGCTTCAATTGAATCAATTGAAGATTTGATGAGGGAGGTTTTTTATGTCCTATTTTAAAGATAAGGCTGATACTCAGAAGCAATGCTTCAACCGACAGAAACAGTTTGCTACAAGCAATGTTAACTACATTGAAATCATCTGCAATGGCTTCTGCCCCGAATGCAAGCAGATGACTTACTGCCTGGTTTATCAGGATATGGAAGACGAATGGAATCTGATTTATTCGTAAGTGTTGTTGAGCGGAAGGCGGAAAAGGTCAAAAGAAGCATAAAATAAATGACGCTTTACAATCTTTATAATCTCCTTAAGGAGGAACTGAAGAATGGTTCTACCGATCTGGTAACCCGGCCATCCGGCCAGGTGATAAGGGAGCGGATTGAGAGAGACCTATCGAAGGAAAAGGATGGGGAAATCATTGCTCTCGATTTCTCAAAGATAGGGGTAATAGATTATTCCTGTGCTGATGAGATCATTGCAAAGCTTATCTCCCGTCTGATCGGTAGTGAATATGGAGACAAATATATTATTCTTATTGGGCTTAACGAAAACCAGAAGGAAAACATAGAGGTCGCTCTTGAGAGGAAAGACCTCGCTGTCACTGCAAAGATGAGAGATGACAGGAAAATCCTCATCGGGAATCTTAATAACTATCTGCAGGAGACTCTAAATCTTATAGCTAAGAAAGGGAGGATTACGGCAGGAGACCTTTCCTCTACATTAAAGCTTCCGGCCAATACAAGCGGCACAAGGCTGTTGAACCTTCACAAGAAACGCCTTGTTAAAAGGACGGATGAAGTAAGAGATGGTGGAAGGGTTTGGGTGTATGAAAAGATTTAAGAGGATAAGGAGATTACAATGGGAATGGTAGCATATATTATTTTAGGCGTAGTAATCGGAGGAATTGTTGCCTGGCTTACCTGGCTCATTGCATCTTCAAGGGCAAAAAGCTCTGAGGCTGTGAATGATGTGCTTAAACAGCAGATTTCAGAGAAAGACGTCGAGCTTGCAAAAATCAGAGACGAACTTACCAATGAGAAACAGGCGCGGGCCTCGATGGATGCAAAATACCAGGAGGCAGAAAAAAACCTTCAAACAATAGAGACATGGATTACAGACAAATTGGGGTCCATCTCTCTTGATGCCCTTTCCAAAAACTCTGCCGAGTTCCTAAAACTCGCCGAAGAAAAACTTAAATCACAGACCGTCGAGGGGAAAAAAGAGCTTGAGGGTAAAAAAGATCTTATCGATAAGAGCGTTGAGACTATAGCAAAAACGCTCTCTGAGATGCAGCAGAAATTAGCAGATGTTGAAAAGGGAAGCGTTAAGATATCTACGCTTGTTGAACATCATGCGGATATAACATCAAAACTAAAGGATACAACCGAACACCTGAAGCATGCCCTTGCAAGTTCGAAAAAGAGAGGCGAATGGGGCGAACGCATGGCAGAAGACATCCTTAGACTCGTTGGACTCGTAGAAGGCATAAATTACATAAAACAAAAAACGCTTGAAGGCTCATCAGGCAGGCCTGATTACACATTTTTCTTGCCTAACAGCCTGAAGATAAACATGGATGTTAAGTTCCCGCTCGAAAATTATCAGAACTACCTGGATGCACAGACAGAACATGACAAAAAAAGATTTAAAGAGGAATTGCTCAAAAATACAAAGATAATGATTAAAGGTGTGACAAACCGTTCTTACATAGATACAGCCGACAACACGGTTGACTATGTTATTGTCTTTATCCCGAATGAACAGGTTTACAGTTTTATAAACGAGGCTGATCCCACAATAATGGATGAGGCCCTGAAACAAAAAGTTATTCTATGTTCACCATTCACGCTCTATGCGGTGCTTGCTGTTATAAGGCAGGCAGTTGCAAACTTCAACCTTGAAAGGACAGCATCAGAGATACTCAAGCTCTTGGGGGAATTCTCAAAACAATGGGGTTTATATAAAGAAAAATTTGAAACAATGGGCAAAAGGATTGACGATGCAAAAAAAGAGTATGATTCCCTTGTTACAACAAGGAGCAATATGCTCGATAGACCTTTGAAGAAGATAGATGATTTAAGAAAACAGAAAGCCATTGCCCTTGATGAAAATATGGAGGTTGATAAACCATCGCTTCTTGAATAAGCAAGACGGGAAAGGGAATCAGGTTTTGTATAATTGAAGCGAGTTGGGAGCAAGTGAATTTGATAGGGATAGACCTTACTAAAATTTTCTTTGTCTTAAGAGGATAGTTCAATGACTAAGAGGGATGGTAAAAAGGTCTTCATCAGTTCTACATGTTTTGACCTTAAGGATTTAAGATCTGAATTAGCAAATGCACTCAAAGAATGGGGATATATGCCTATTTGGAATGAATCACCTGATTTTCCTAAAAAACATGGTCTTCATGCACATGATACATGCATAGATGCGGTCAAAGAATGCGATATATATCTTTTGATTATTGACAAAAGATATGGCGGAACTTATGCAGGTAATAAGTATCCAAAAGAGGATATTAGTATTACATGGTACGAAACAAAAATTGCTTTACAGGAAAATAAAGAGATACATATATTTGTCAGGGACGAGGTGTGGAATGAAAAACCAACACTACCATTGGCCTAAAGTTGAGGCTGAGGAGTTATTAAAAGAAATCTCACGTAGAGATGTTTAGTAGTGGCACGAGACAAAAACTATGAGTGAGGATTGAATATGAATAAAGAAAAGATGGGATTAGGGACATTTTTGAAGGAAGTGGAAAAACAAATAGAGGGGCTTTCTAAAGAGGATATAAGGACTATTCTTTTGATGAAGGCAAAAAACCTCAAGCCAGACGAGAGGGAATTCTTTTTAGCCGAGCTAAAACCCAAAGAAAAGGCTCAAGTTGTAGTGGATGATACTAGCCTATTAACTGATATTGATGAGTTTGTGAAACGTATTGAAGATGGAAAATACTCTCATGGTTGGGGTTGGGATGATAAGATTCATGATGAGCGTGAGTGGGGCGATGAATCCTGGGTGGATGAGATGGATGAATTATTTGATAGAACAGATGATGTATTTTTATCGGGTAATATGGAATTTGCTTGCCAGGCCTATGGGAGATTATTAAAGGCATTTCATATGGGTGAAGAAACAGGCCATTTCCCCGGGCAGCTTTCGTCAACAGAGATGGTCGAGACAGATTTGGATGAGGCAAGGACGAGGTACCTCAGAGCCTTATACGAAACTACTCATAAAAAGGAAAGGGCAAAGGTTATTTTTGAAGAGATTAATGACATCAGGTACATCGGCTCTTCCGATTTTGATTTAAAAACAATTGAAGATGCGATTCCAGCCAAACCAGAGGGCTGGGAGCAGTTTCTTGAAGACATGAAGGGGATTTTACTTGAGAGTGTCCTTGCTCAAAATATGAGAGCATTGGGTTATGTGAAGAATCTCGATATGTTGTGCTCCATTATCTTTGAACTCGAAGGCTTAGGAGGACTGTCAATGCTTGCGAAAGAACACGGGAATAAGCTCGACAAGGTATATCTTGTATGGATAAGCAAACTACAAGAAGCTGGAAAAAATAGAGAGGCTGTTGAGGCATATCAACAGAGTCTTGAAGTGATTCCTCTTCAAACCCGTATTCGTGCAGAGATATCTGATCTCGCAGCCCAATCAGCCGGAAAAATCAATGATGGAAATTTAGTCTTTGAGATGCATAAGGAGGCATTCTTTTCTTCTCCCAATATAAAACGGCTACTATCTCTCAGAGAAAGTGCTATGGAATTAGGCCGGTTAAATGTAATGGAAGAAGTTGTTGACTTCTTGGGAAAATACCAGGGGAAACAATCATTCACAAGCGATCCTGAGGAACTATTGGTTCAAGCTTATATCCTGACTGAAGACTATGAAAAGATGTGGGATGTGGCAAGCAAAGGGAAACCTTTAGGATGGTCAGGGGCTAATAGTTCACAGGCCGTGGCTGTACCATTCTTAGTCATTTCTTCTGTAAGAGGGATGACCTTAAAAAGCAATTCAGCTATCAGGAAGATTTGGATAGGTAATGAGATATATGAGGATGAGCAGAATAAGAGATTCGAGGAAGTTGTTGAAAAAGATATCCTCTCAAAGGACATTTCCGAAGAAGATAGGGTACGGCATATCAAATGGGCAAACTCAGCCATCGAGAAAAGAGTGGATGTCATAGTATCGAATAAATATCGTGGAAGTTATGATAAGGCGGCGTTACTTCTTGTTGGATGTGTAGAGGCATTAAATCTACTGGGTAGGTCTACCGAGGCACAAGCCTTCTTTAATAAAATAAGGAGTCGCTATAATCGTTATAGTGCTTTCCAGCAGGAGATTAAGAAACTTTTGAGTGATAAGGGATGAAGAATGATTCTTAGATGGTGGGTAGAGGGGAGAATCTAAACTAATGCTATTCGAAACTCCTGAGGACACATACAATGCATACTTAAAATTCCTTAAGAAGAAGGAATACAGAAAGGCATACCGGTGCCTTGAGAAGATGCTGTATCAATTTCCCAATGATAGTGAGCTTTTAGAAGATATTGTTGAATTGTGTGTAACTTCATGGCATAAACCGGAAATGAGCAAACCATGGCTTATAAAATTAGCAAAGATCAGAGGGTACTGGCTCGATTATATAATGCTTAGCCGTGTAGAGGCAGCACTCGAAAATATCTCTAAGGCAAAGGGATATTTGGAGAAGGCAAAAGAACTTAGAAACAGCCAACCCTTTTTAAAATCTGAAAGATCACCAAAAATGATATTTGAGGAACTTGAAGGTTTTATAAAGTTTAAAGAATGGAATCTCCTTGCTAAAAGAGAACTTAAGGGTCAAGAATCCGTAGTCAGGAGTCGAGGGTCAGGGGTCTGGAGTGAAAAGAAAAAAAGAAAACAAGCTCAGGTTCTAAAGACGAGAGCTGTAGGTTCTGAGTCCGGTGTTCAGGCTGAAAAGAAACCGGTATGGAAAGAAGAAAAGCCTGTCATCCGGATTCCTTCATACAGCATTCCCATAAAGATAGAGCCGTTTAGCGAGAAGTTGTTCACCCCTATCTCCGAGAGCAACAGGTCAAATCTGCACGAAACCCTGATGTTGATTGATTATGCATATCTTAGTATTCAGAGCGGCTTTGATGAGCTTTTGTGTTTGAATGCGATAACCGATGTAGAGAAATACTGGTATCAGATCGAGACAGCAAGAAAAGTTCTCAAACATTTTCGTGGGAGGGCGCTTCTGTGTGATGAGGTCGGTCTCGGAAAGACAATCGAGGCCGGGATGTTGATGAAGGAATATATCATGCGGGGCATGGTCAGGAATGTCCTTATACTTACTCCGGCATCTCTTGTCTCTCAATGGAGGGAAGAGATTCAGGCAAAATTCGGCCTGGAATTCATGACTACGGACGACCTTGAATTCATGAACGATCCGGTAAACTTCTGGAAGCAGAGGTTTATTATTGCATCCATTAATACGGCAAAGAGCAGTAAGAATATGCCCCTTGTCACCGAACAATTCTATGACCTTGTAATCGTTGACGAAGCACACCATCTTAGGAACAGGACAACCCTATCATGGAAACTCGTTAATCAGATAAAGAAGAAGTTTATATTCCTCCTGACAGCCACACCTGTTCAGAATAATCTTATAGAGCTTTTCAATCTTATAACCCTGTTAAAACCCGGTCAGTTCAAGACTGAAAAACAATTTAAAGAGGAATACATACGGAAAGGCAATCTAAAATCAACTGCAGACAGAGAAAAACTGAGAGAACTCTTAAGAGATGTGATGATAAGAAATACAAGGAGTGCTATCGACCTTAAACTTCCCAAAAGGTTTGCTGTAACAACGAGGCTCGAACCGACAGCTATCGAAAAGGACATATATACGGGGATAAGCGAATATCTGAAAAGACACAACCTTAAAAAGTCTCTGATTAATCTTCTTTTAAGAGAGGCGGGGAGCAGTCCCTTTGCGATAAAGAATACATTGCTCAATTTACATACAGGCCAGGATATTCATAAGAATGGACTAGGAAATATACTTGAAGCCATTGACAGCCTTGAGGATATATGCAAAGGTAAGGCGCTGATAGAAATACTGATGAAAAATCCCGATGAGAAGAAGATTATCTTTACCCATTTTGTAAAGAGTATGGACTACATCACAGACCTTCTCCTGAGGCGAGAGATACCTCACGTTACATTCAGGGGCAATATGGCCCTAAGGGAAAAGAATTCGGCAATATCGAGTTTTAAGAATGAAGTGCCTGTCATAGTGTCTACGGAATCGGGCGGTGAGGGAAGGAATCTGCAATTTTGTAATACCATAATAAACTTTGATCTGCCGTGGAATCCGATGAGGATCGAGCAGAGGATCGGACGACTGCACAGGATAGGACAGACAAGAGACGTATTTATATTCAACCTTTCGATCAGGGGAACGATCGAGGATTATATAATCGAGATACTCGACAGCAAGATAAATATGTTCGAGATGGTTATAGGAGAGATAGAACCGATACTCGGTCATCTCGGAGACGATGTCGACTTCGAAGATATAATTATGGATATCTGGCTCAAAAGCAGCGATAAGGAAGGCCTTAATTCGGGGTTCGAACAATTCGGCAATGAACTCTTGAATGCCAAACAAAGATATCTGAATTCAAAGGTAATGGATAATGAAATTCTTGGTGATGACTATGAGACATAAAAAAGTAAGAAGTGAGAAATAAGAAGTAGGAAGTAAAAATGAATAAAGCATTGCCTGAAGTTATAGCTAATATACTTACTTATTACGGTGCCGAGGTGGAAAAGACGAAAGACGGCAGCCTTGATATCGTTGCTCCTCAAGAGGTCTCAAATATTCTCAACATGCCCGAGTATGCGAGACTTATTTTCTCTTATAATGAGAAGGCAGACGATGCGATATATGCATCTTATGACTCTGAATTCTTCAGGTCAATAAAAAACCTTTTTGCAGGCAAGGGCAGATTTTCGATTGCCGCGATTGAGACTGCGATTCCAAATATCGAAAAGCTGTCGAGGGTCGTATCTGATAGGATCATTCTAAACAATGCCGTCTTTCGTCAGGATAGGACAGAGGTTAAAAACATTTCTTACCTTCTAATCTACTTTAAATACGAGGCATTGTCGGATGAAAAACATGAAGGTATCCTGCCTCTATTGATAAATGAGCTGACTTTATCCACCATGCAAATTGAACATAATATAGCAGATTTAAAGGATATTGAAGGGGAACTAAAAGATATTGAAAGGCATAATATAAACGATGTTCTTCATGCGGCCTATCTATCGGTCAATCAGATGATAAAGGAAACGGTTAAGGATTTCAGGAAAAGCCTTGAGCGAAGGCTCAATCGTGACGTTAAAAGGGTCTATGAATATTACGAAGCACTTAAGGTAGAGGTTAAAAATGCCATAGAGAAAAAAAGCGAGACCGATGATAAACTCCTGAATAAGGTGAATGCAATCGAGATGGAGCAGAGGCTGAAGGTCCAGGACTTAGTCTCAAAATATACTTTGAATATTCATGTAAAACCCCTCTCTGCCGTAAGAATAGAAACTGATGCACCGGTATTCTGGATAAATATAAAAAGAAGACTTGCCGTGAGGCAATTCCCTGTTATTTATAATCCCATTGACAGGCAATTTGATTTTTTGCCGTGCGAATCGTGTTATAATCCACAGGGGTCTTACTATATATGCGATGATAAGCTGCATATTGTTTGTGCAAGGTGTTTTGAGCCTTGCACCGAATGCGGGAAACAATACTGTAGGGCATGTCATAATAATATATGTCCGAAATGCAATAAGGGAAATAATAACAACAAATAAAGGAGGGTAACATGTCGGAGCAAATGAATCATGAGGAGTTTGTGAAAAAGGCTATTGTTAGTCTGAGAAAGGAAGGGTATAAAGGTATTCATACCGTATATTCCGGATTCAATGACGCCTTTAAGAAATATTTTGCCGGCGAAAATCCCGTCGAGGTAACAAACAAATTGGCCTCCGAGGGGAAGATCGTTATAAGACCGGTCAAAGGCGGGGTAATGTTATATCTGCCCGAGGAGGCACCGGCAGGAAGTAAAAGTGCTGATGAGGCATTAAAAAAGATGGGGCTATAAAAACGGGCACTGAAAACCGGCACCGACACTTATGATCAATGCACAAGCCCCGAAGACAGCACTTTTTCGACTTCTTTTCTTATTACAGAATACGGGATTCCGCCGTGAATTTTCGGTACACCGTTTATGAGTATGATCGGGGTATTTATCGCCCCATGCCGCAGCAATTCTCTTATCTCCGGGAATTCCCTTTCACTATCCATAAACAGATCTATATATTCTACCGAAACTACATAAGGATAAAAATGGTTCAACTCCTCCTGTAATTCATCTGCGAGGATCTTGTTTGTTGCAGGTTCTTCAAATTTATCGCTGGAGAAGATAACGTCCTCTATCGGATTGTCGAGTATCTGAATATGCACTCTTCTCAGCATCTCAATTTACCTCCTCATTTATTTTTTATCCCGTTAGAGGTCTAAGGTGTCTAACGGGGGTTATAAGAATATTGTCTATCAATCTTGTCTTTCCTACTCTTACGGCCACTGCAAGAAGTGCTTCTTTATCGATAATCTCAAGTTCCTCCAGTGTATCAGGGTCATATACAGAGGCGTATTGAATCTCCGTAACCAGAGGTTCTTCTGAAAGTTTTTTTTCCATGAACCCTTTTATTTGGTCGTGATTTATTATACCAGATTTTATCAACTCTGTGGTCTGATTAAGGCATCTGTTTATAACGGACGCTGCCTTTCGCTCCTCACCATTCAGATATGAATTCCTCGAACTCATGGCAAGGCCGTCATGTTCCCTGATCGTCGGACAAACTACTACTTCCAAGCCCATATCAAGGTCTTTAACCATTTTTTTTATAATAATAGCCTGCTGGAAATCCTTCTGCCCGAAATATGCCCTCGTCGGTTTCACGATATTGAGAAGCTTTGCAACTATTGTAGTTACCCCACTAAAATGACCGGGTCTGATCACACCACAGAGTTTCTCGGAAAGATTTTGTACCTCGACATATGTCAGAAATTTGTCAGGATAAATTAATGATACATCCGGCATAAAAAGTATATCCGCATCTGCCCCTTTTAGTTTAACCATATCACCCTCGGTATCCCTCGGATATTCGTTAAAATCCTCTTTAGGGCCAAACTGAAGGGGATTAATAAATATACTTACTACTGTAATGTCATTTTCACCTTTGGATCTCCTCACAAGGCTGAGATGTCCCTCATGCAGTGCACCCATCGTAGGAACAAACCCTATGCTTCTACCATGAAGCAGATGACCTATGGATGTGTCCTTCATTATGCGGGGTATTCGTATCAGTTCCATTGGTTTATTATAACCCAATAATTAAAAGAAAGAGGATACAGAAAACTATAATAATAAAAAGCCCTCCCTAAAAAACCAAAAAAAACTCCCAAAAAATCCTTGACACTTACAATGCCGTTATGGTATCACATTAGCATTAGGTCGGCTGTATAGGAGGGGAAAAATATGGAACGACTCTTTATAAAAAGTGTGCTTTTATTCATTGTTCTATCACTTGTCTCATGCTCTTCAACGCCTGCAAAAACTTCCTCGCTCCATCTTCCATCCGATATTCAGATCGAGGCTGCGATATGCAGGGACACTGCCGTTAGAGATAATCTGATAGAGCCTAAAAAAAGCAGACAAGTTTTATACACGCGACACGCAGGTAGTAATGTGGGTTAAGGCAGAAAATGTAGAGGGCAGGCATACGCTCAGATGGGAATGGATTACACCCGACGGCCAATTATATCTCAAGACAGAGGATTACGATATAAGCAAAGAAGGGGAAAGGCACGACAGGGTCACAGGCGCCCACAGGATAGGTATACACAGCGAGAAGGCAGCGAAGCTCACAGGCGAATGGAAGGTGAAGGTCTATATTGATAATTATTTTAAGAGCAGCGAATCATTTACGGTTTCTGCCGAAGGGATATGCGGGGATATTGATGGCTGTATAAAGAACGGCCCTGAGACGCCTGTGAAAAAAGATAGCAAAAAATGGGGTGTGGTTATCGGCATAGAAAACTACAGAAATACCATCCCTGCGAATTATGCGAAAAAGGATGCAGAGGTTGTAAAGGAATATATGACAAAGTTCATGGGAATACCCAACGATAATGTATATCTGAGATTGAACAATGCTGCCACAAAGGCATCTCTCGACGATCTTTTCTCAAGAGAATTACAGAAAAAAGTTCGGTCTGGGGATACGCTTTATCTCTATTATGCAGGTCATGGCGTCCCTGACCCGAAGGCAGAGGCAATCGAGAAGCCGCCCTATCTTTTGCTCCATGACAGTAATCCCGAGAACATCGGCAACACTGCTTTATCACTCGATAAGCTTTATGCAGACCTCGGCTCTTTAAATGCAAAAGAGGTCTATGTAATCCTCGATGCATGTTTTACAGGAGTGGTCGGCAGGTCCGAGACGCTGCAGTCCATCATCGGCGGCCGTCCCGGAACGATTATTGTAAAAGACCCGGTCCTCGCATCCAAGAAGGAGATGCTCGTACTTGCATCATCGGAAAAGAACCAGATGAGCAACTCTTACAAGGAAGAAGAACATGGTCTATTCACATATTTCTTTTTGAAGGGAATGCTGGGCGAGGCGGATATTAATAGAGACGGCGTTATCCGTGCCGAAGAACTCTATGACTATGTATACGCCAATGTGGAATCAAAGACAAGGCAGTCCCGGCCTCAAAGACCTGTGATGAAAAAGAGCCTTGCAATGGAGGGCATTGACCCATTAATAGTAAGGGTGAAATGAAAATAATCTTCGGAAAATCCCCCTCCATCCCCCTTTTCCAAAGGGGGAGATATTCTTCATATTCCCCTCTATCAAGAGGGGTGAGGGGTGTGTCTTCCCCTTGTATGATAGGGATAGGATATGTTATCAAGAGATATATTCATGGGTGTGATAGACCGTGTTCTCCTCTTTGGCAAAGGGGTTAGGGGAGATTTTAAGATAAAACTCTTCCTTGCATTTTATATTGTGTTAGCCGTTCTCATTTTTTCATCATCTGCCGCTGCCGACTGTCAATGGATCAATGCCGTAGGAGAGGCATTCGAACAAAATCTGACCCCTGATGAAATGAAACAGCTTGCAATAAACAGGGCAAGGCTATCTGCCATAGAGGGCAGGACAGGCGTCAAGATCAATGGCGGTTCATTCGTAAAGGACTACAAGCTCATGGCAGATATAGTGCAGACCCTCACAGAGGGATACATAACGGATGAAAAGATCGAGGCATGGGAACTTGAATCATCCCAGAAGACAAAAGAGAGTTTTCCGCTCGTTAGCTACAGGGTAAGATTAAAGGCATGTGTTGCCGGAGCTGGCGAAAAAGACCCTTACTTCAAGATAACTGCACACCTAAATAAAGAGGTCTTCAGTCGCGGGGAAGAGGCAAAGATAAAGATAAAGGCCACGCGTGATTGTTACATAAACATATTCAATCTGACTGCGGATGACCGGATAAAGATAATAGCACCTATGGACAGGCTGCCCATGAGCCCTTTAAAAGAAAATGAGGAGTTCGTGTTTCCTCCCGAAGGATTCGGGCTTCAAATGGATATAGCACCTGAAAAAAAACGGGCAACGGAATGCCTTATCATAGTTGCAACAAGACAGCCCTTTGACTTTGCTGCATTGCTCGGCAAGAAAGAAGATATTACGATCCCTGAGTTTTACAGGGCGATAGTCTCAATACCGTCTCAAGAAAAGGCTGAAGAAATGATGCTCTATGAAGTAGCATCGAGGAGGTAAGGATGAAGAGTTTCATGGCATTAATAATGATATGTCTGTTGCTGATGATGATACCGAAGACTGTATTGGCCTCTGAGAAGGTGACTCCATATTCACCGGAGATAAAGGCGACCCCTGCAATAATAATAGAAAAAGAGACTACAGAGACCGGCAAAGGCGGTGGACTAAAGTGGTATTGGGTAGTGCTTGGACTATTGGTAGCAGGCGGGGCAGCCGTTGCGCTGGCAGGCGGCGGTGGCGGAGGAGATAGCGGGGGTAGTACCACCCCAAGTCCTTCAACCACAGGGACTATTAATGTGAATTACTGAGGTACTTTCAGTTATTAATTAAGTCATAAATATGAAGACATTTATTATAAAATCCCACCTAACCTCCCTTTGCCAAAGGGAGGGAAAATTCCCCTCTATCAAGAGGGGATTAAGGGGTGTGTTCCCCTTGTATGATAGGGATAGGATATGTTATCAAGAGATATATCAATGGGTGTGACAGACCGTTTTCCCCTCTTTGGCAAAGAGGGGCGAGGGGAGATTTTTTAAATTATGGAAGATTTGTAATTTGAGTTATGGCAGGAGGATTAAATGGCTCGTTTAAACAAGGCAATCATTCGTCGTGTATCGTTCATCATGTATCGTGCATCTTTACTTATATCATGCATCTTTTTTCTCTCTGCCTGCGGCAGTGGTTCAAACACAGGCAGCAGCGGCACAGGTTCTATCGCAGCCACTGTCCAATGGGATTACCGTGCTGAAAATAATAACTCAGACCGCCTGGCAGCCAAAGTCCCTGCAAATGTGTACACATTAACCGTTACCCTCCTCGATACCAATAACAACCCTGTATCAGGTTTTTCACAGACGAAAAGCGTTACGATCATCTCGGCACGCCGATATTCATAACGGATAAGGAGGGAGATGTCGTGTGGGAGGGAGAATTTTTGCCATTCGGTGAGGAGTATTCGATAACCAGCACGGTCACTAATAACCTACGTTTCCCGGGGCAATATTATGATGCGGAGACGGGGTTGCATTACAACTGGCACAGAGATTATATGCCGGAGATCGGGAGATATTTAGAAAAGGATCCGTCAACATGCAAGAAAAAACCTGAACCCCCCTACTTATATGCAGCGGGGAATCCGTTATCCTTTACCGATCCGCTTGGCCTTTATTCCTGTTACACAACGGGCCAAAAAGCAGACCCCGATAACGCAACAATTGTCTGTGATGGGGCTGGCAGCATCACGGTTCAATTAGGCTGGTGCAATAAGAAAGGACCTTGTTTGAAGAATTGTTGTCAAGTCCATGAGACATCTCATAAGAATGATTGTGCAAGTCAGTCAGTTTGTGCTGGAAAACCAGCTGGCACACAAGTATATATTAAGGAAATAGAGCAAAGCGAATGTAAAGCTTACAAAGCTGATCTGGAATGCACTAAAGCAGCCCTAAAAAATTCTAAGTGCTGCGATGAAAATAGCGATTTACAGGCTAATCTTGACAGCGATGAGGCACAAATAAAGAGATTTTGTAAGTAAGGAGTAAAATATGCTCAAGTCTTTCTTACTAATATTTTTTATCTTTTTAGGAGGATATCTGGCAATGGCAAATGAGTTTGGTTATGACGACTATGAGCTATTGGAAGGGATTAACTATTCAAAAGGTGATTTTACAGGGATAACTATTCACACTTCTTTTCTAAAAAAAGGATATGTGCTGGAGAAACGACCGGAAAAACATCCTGACATGCCTGCTGCCATAGCGATTCCTTATGAAATGAATGTAAGACTATACTTGATAAAAGGTAAGTCAATATTAAAAAGAATAAACTCATTGAGTGATCTGCATGGCTATGTAAATATTGATTCTAAAGAGAAGGCCAAAGAGTTTGTACGTCTTCGCACCAGTAATTCAACAAATTTTCTTTTTAGGCCCGAAATCATGGTTGAAATTTATAAACAGGACAAAAAAAGATTAGACAAAGACTGGGAAAAGCGTCTGAAAAAGCACGGTATACCCAGGGACGACTGGCACGGCATACCCGGTGGTACTATGCCTGAATTTTTTGGAAAAAATAATCTTAGCGGCTTACAGATAGAAAAGAGCAGTCGTTTTTTTGAAATTAAACGTTTCCTCTTACGTACAGTGTGGCCAGGGTCAAAAAACTTTGATACTCCATTAGGGAAAGCTGTGATATTAAGAGTTAAAGAGACGGTTAGTAGCGAGGGAGAATATTCAATGGAAGAAGAAATTTTTCGGAAGGATGTTAAAAGGGGAGATGTAGTAGTGCCGGGTATTCCCAAATAGAGAAAATATCAGAGACCATTAGAAAATAAGTCGATGATGAAATATAACGACATAAGACAACTCAGACAAATCTTGCTTCTTCGGCAACTCATTGCCTATCTGTTTGTTCTGAAATATCTAAAAGCTGTTACTGACACTGACACTGTCACTGACACTGGTATTGATGGGTACAAGGTCTACTGGGGGACAGAGAGCGGGAATTATATGGATTCAACAGATGTTGGAGATGTAACCAGTTACACGATTACAGGATTGACTAATGGCACGACTTATTACATCTCTGTAACTGCTTATGCAGACATCGAAGAGACGTACTTCATCCATGTTGACCACATTGGTACCCCCATACTCATGACCAACGGTAGCGGGACTATAGTTTGGGAAGGCGATCTGTTGCCTTTCGGGGAACGGACTTTAGTTAGTGGGAGCATTACAAATCATTTGGGATTCCCTGGACAGTTTTACGATATAGAGACGGGCTTAAGCCAGAACGGGTTTAGGGATTACATGGCAGAAGTGGGCAGATATATTGAATTCGATCCAATATTGCATCCGGCGAATGGGCCGCCTACAAAAGTAGCTTCGTGTAAAAGTTCGTCTTTTAGTTCTTCTCTTGAGAGTTTACTATCTTCTCCATTAAAGCTTAATCCTTTTATCTATGTCGGAAATAATCCGGTGAATGAAATCGATCCAAAAGGGCTAACGATTCATGGTAATTATTGTGGGCCAGGTAATAAACCTGGAGATCCGATAGATGAGCTTGATACCTGCTGTATGAACCACGATAATTGTTATCAGAAATTAGGAGCAGCTTGGAATAATCGGAATAAGTGTGGTGTTAAGGAGTGTGATAGAATACTTTGCAATTGCTTAAGAGACGTAGGTTTAGATCAGATTCTTTTTAGGATGATCAATAATCACAATTGATTTTGAGCTTTAGTTGAATGAATATACAATGAAACTTGTAATAAAAATAATAACCAAGATAGCTTTATTCACTTTATTGATTGTGCTAAGTTTTGTATCTTGCCAACCGAATTTTGAGACAATTCCAGGGCCTGAAACAAAGGGAATTTCTAAAGATTTGAATGGAACTTTAGTTTTCGACAAACCCGTGGGTGGCCTTGTCAGTATTTCATTGACATCGAAGAAAGAAAAATTTATTCGTAAGCCCGATGAATCCTCGGGCCTTGTTCATTCTGTTAGTGGTCCGGACATAAATGGTCATATTGCCATAATAGAAAACCATATGGAGAACAAAAGGCACTTATTGAAGATTTACGAAATGAATAATGATACTGTATCAACAATTTTTGAGAGAAAAGGGGATGTGTTATGGGGTGATGCTGCTGGAGATTATCTTGCTCTTTCACCAGTAAACGGATATATAGCTTTAGTTACGAATACTTCCAGTGTTCAACTTCGTGATCCAGATGTTTTACTCAAATACGGGACCCTTGAAATTTGGGACATTAAAACGAAAAAAAAATTATCTATTGAACGTAGGGCATTGGATGTTGGGTTAAGTTGGTTTCCTGATGGTAAACATCTTGCCTTTGTTGATTTGCTTAATCAGGATGTTGCTAATAAACTCTATCTCACAAAGGATAGCCCTAATAAAAGATACGGGCAATCAAATCTTAAATGGCCCCGTGTTCCGACCGTATCAATTCTTGATGTTGAAACCGGTAATGTAAAAAATCTATTTATTGGCTGGAGACCTATTGTTTCAGAAGACGGAGATGCAATTATGATGGGTGATCATGACAATAATTGGATTATATTTTACTTAAATGAAGCCATTATAAAACCTGTTTATCCCCCAGGGATTATATGGTTAGGTCCGTTACATTTAACTCGCAGTACAGTATTCTATTGGGGGTTACCAACTGAAGGTACTGAACTTAAAGCTACAAAAAACAATAGTCCATTGGTAGGGCCAAAACCAATGTATACACTTAAAGTTGCGGAATTTGAAACAGGAAAATTTGAAACCGTTATTCCATATATTGACCCTAGAAGGGAAATTAGTTACGGGGGAAAATAATCGACGGTAAAAAATAGAGACCGTTGGAAAATAAATAGATGATGGGCAATAGAGACATAAGGCAATTACAGAAAATCTTAGTGATGAGAAGGCTTGTTACCTATCTGCTGCTCTTGAAATATCTCAGCAGAATAAGAGCCATCACTGACACTTGCACTGACACTGTTGTTTTAGACGAGTGGTGGGAGGGGATGATATTGCCTGATGCACCGACAGGTTTAGTAGTAACACCCGGTGATACGCAGTTGACAGTGAGTTGGGATTCAAACACTGACACTGTCACTGACACTGGTAAGGAAAAAGCTAAAGACTTGTCATTAATAATTGAATCATTTTTGTATCCACTTATTCCTTTATACATTATTGAGGCACTGTTGTTTAAAGCTCTATTAAAATTCAAAAAGAGAAAGGAATAGGATAGAAAATAGCGACCGTTAAAAAGTAATTTGATGATGGGCAATAGAGATATAAAACAAATACAAAAAATCTTATTGATGAGGAAAATTATTTCCTATCTGCTTGTTTTAAAATATCTGAGCCGAGTATAATATTTGAACGAATAAAAGTCACTGACAAAAATAAACTTACTAATTATTATGGAGGTTTTCAATGACACCGTTTATGATGCCTGATCTCGGACCGGTATTGCCGGAAATCGTAATGACAATAATGGCTTTGTTAATTCTTATGGCAGAGCTTTTTATCCACAGGAAAGAGACAATAGCATTCCTCAGTATAGTAACCGTTGCCGGTGTAACGTATACGCTTATCGGCTCTATCGGAACAACCTTTAACGGCATGTTTATCTCCGACGGCTACAGCCTGTTCTTTAAACTGATATTTATGCTGAATGTCATACTGACTGTCCTGATATCCGTGAAATATATTGCGATAGAAAAGGTAAATTTCGGAGAATATTATAGCCTTATACTTTTTTCCACGCTCGGTATGATGATCATGGCATCCGCAGGGGACCTAATAGTCCTTTATCTCGGCCTCGAACTAATGGCATTAAGCACGTATATCCTCGCAGGGTTCATAAGATATGACATCAGATCGAATGAGGCTGCCATGAAGTACTTCCTGCTCGGTGCATTTGCGTCGGCATTTCTCCTCTACGGTACGGCCATGATATACGGGCTTACAGGTACAACAGACATTAAAGCCATATCTACTTACATAGTTCAGAACGGGCTCTCGAATAATCCCGTTCTTACGCTCTCAATGATCCTTTTTGCGGTTGCATTCTCTTTCAAGATCGCAGCCGTGCCTTTCCATATGTGGGCGCCGGATGCATATCAAGGTGCGCCTACGTCAATTACGGCCTTTATGTCCGTTGGTCCAAAGGCAGCAGGTTTTGCGGTCCTCGGCAGGGTTTTTATGATAGGATTCGGTTCTATAAGGGTAGAATGGGCAGCGGTCCTCATACCAATTGCAATACTCACAATGGGTGTTGGAAATATAGTTGCCTTATCTCAGACAAACATAAAGAGGATGCTTGCATATTCCTCGATAGCGCATGCAGGATATATGCTTCTCGGTATAATCTCCGGAACGGGTGACGGCATGGCGAGCGTCCTGAATTACATGCTCATATACGCATTTATGAACATGGGCGCCTTTGCAGTGATAATAATGCTCAGGTCCGAAGGATTCAAAGGAGATAACATATCCGATTTTGAGGGGCTTTCAAAGACCCATCCATTGGCTTCTGCTTTGATGCTTGTATTCATGTTCTCGCTTACCGGCATCCCCCCAACAGCAGGTTTCATGGCAAAGTTCTATCTCTTTATGAGTGCGATAAATGCCGGATACACGTGGCTCGTTATAATCGCCGTGATATTCAGTGCGATATCTGCATACTTCTACCTCAGGGTTGTAATGTATATGTACATGAAAGAGCCGAAGGAAACGGTTCAGCTTACCACATCACCCGGCTTAGGTCTTGCACTTGCAATAACCGTCATCGCAGTCATCTTTATCGGTATACTTCCATCCTCGATAGTAACCCTTGCCCGTGCCGCAATTGCGGGGTTTTAGATTTAGATAAAAAGTTTGGTTCATGAACAGCTTCGAATAATAACTGGGGCAAAGTTGGCGGGAGCGTGTGGGAATCGAACCCACCCTTCCGGTTTGTGGCCGGAAACACCGGATTTGAAGTCCGGGAGGGACACCAGAACCCTATGCGCTCCCAATGTGAAACTATTTTATCAGAACACTGTGGTTATTGGTAGGTAAGAGATTTAAAAAATTTGCATTAGACATTTTCATATGAGACAATTCTATTAAATTTACATCGAGGAGGAATTTATGGATATAGAAAGTCTTTTTAACATTTTCAAAGTAGCGATAGAAAACGAATCGAGCGCAGCCGAGTTTTATCAAAATGCTGCACAAAATACCTCAGATCCTGAGAGCAAGAAAATCTTTGAGGAATTTGCAAAGATGGAGTCTTATCACCTGAACAAGCTTAAGGAAAGATATGCAGAACTGAGAAAGACCGCTTCTTAATCAAAGTCGGGGAAGGTTTTCAGCCTTCCCCATTTTGTTTTTTGTCAAGCTGGACCGATTCATTTCTACTATACCGTACGTGTAGCTATCTGATAATATAAACAGAATATATGCCCTTGAAGAATAAGAAAGAGATTATAAGCTGGTGTCTCTTTGATTTTGCAAATTCAAGCTATTCTGCCGTTATAAGTGCCGTTATATTCCCCGTATATTACACAACCACAATCGTCGGAAACGAATCAGGACTGGGTGATCTATGGTGGGGTAGGGCGGTATCTCTGAGCATGGCTGTTGTAGTCCTTACGTCACCGCTTCTTGGGGGGATTGCGGACTTTGGAGGAATACGAAAGAGACTTCTCTTAATATACACCCTCTTGTGCATTTCGGCAGTCGCAGCCTTTTCCCTGCTCCATAAAGGTATGGTTATCGAGGGCTTTATCCTTGCTCTTATTGCAAATATCGGCATGGAAGGAGGACTCGTCTTTTACAATTCATTCCTCCCCGAGATAGCAGAAAGGGAATATCAGGGCAGGGTCTCTGCATGGGGATTTGCAGTTGGATATGCCGGTTCGATATTATCGCTCTTAATTGCGATACCGCTAATAGGAAGCGGTTATTTAGATTTAACATGGCTCATGGTTGCAATCTTCTTCGGCGTCTTTTCTCTTCCGGCATTTATATTCCTGCCGAAAGATATAAAACAAGGGTTTGGTGTAATGCATTCCTCCTCAAAGGGGATGGATTACACATGGAATACCTTTAAAAAAATATGGTCAAGTAAAGAACTGAGGAATTTTCTGATCGCATACCTGATCTTTGAAGATGGCGTAAATACGGTAATAGTATTTTCGAGCATCTTTGCTGCGACAACGCTCGGTTTCGATTCTCAGGAACTGGTGATGCTTTATATCGTTGTCCAGATAACTGCCTTAACAGGTGCATTTATAATGGCAAAACCAATCGATTTTCGGGGACCCAAAAGAGTTATCTCCTTTTCTTTATTGTTGTGGGTTGCAGTTTCCGTATCCGCCTTTTTTGTGCAGTCGAAATCTCAGTTCTGGATTATCGCCGTTATCGCCGGCTCCGGCCTTGGTACTATTCAGGCAGCAGCGAGGGCATTTTTTACCCGATTCATTCCTCACGAACACGAATCGGAATATTTCGGGGTATATTCAATGGTTGGAAAATCTTCTGCAATATTCGGTCCCCTAATATTCGGCTATATATCCTCGTCATTCGGAAGTCAACGGCCTGCAATACTGGCAATAGCATCATTCTTTCTGATTGGTCTGATAATCATCCAATTTGTAAAAGGCGGCGGGCCGAATATAGACCCCCCAAAACAAGAACTCCAAAATATCTTAAAAATTAGCTAAAAAATTACCCTTGCATAAAATTTTAATGTATGCTAAAAAATTATATGTTTTTCTAAACGAGGGGATAAAACTTTGGGGAGAGAAATTATTATTTTTTCGTATGCCTTGATTAATCTGGCATTAGGTTTGCTCAGTCAGTATTTTTCTCTAAAAGAATTTTCTTTTCAAAAAATCAGCATCAATCTCTGGAGGGAATTTTGATCCCTCCAAATAATAAAGACCCATGTATTTTTTCCAGGTTCCGCCTTGAATTATAGATTGGCGATCTGTTTTGGAGTCTCAACAAAAATAAAACCTTAAGGCATGGAGAGAGGGAACTGATAAGGACGGAAGAATTTATACCATTACAGCAGTTGCAACAGATATTGCAGGCAATCGGACAACAGCAACAACTCAGGTTACAGTTCCTCACGATATGGGAAATTAGAAGTTTTGATAGAGTGTGGGGATGGAAACCCATCCCCACACTCTACTTCTGATTAAACTTCAACCTTTCGGCTATATTGAACTGTTCCATTGCCTTATTACGCTGTCCCTTTTCCATATAAGCATTACCGAGATTGTTATGTGCGTCAGCATAATCCGGTTTTAATCTTAAGGCAATTTGAAATTGTTCAATGGCTTTATCAGTTAACCCCTTTGCACCATAAGCAGAACCCAAGTTGTTGTGAACTTCTGCAAAATCGGGTTTTAATTTTAGAGCAGTCTGATAAGATTCAACAGCCTTATCAATTTGCCCATTAGAATAATATGCACTTCCCAGATTACTATAGATTTCTGCATCTTCTGGTTCGTATTTCAAAATGATCCGATAATGTTCAATTGCCTTATCAAACCGTCCGGTGGATAAAAAAGCATAGGCAATTTTCTTATGTGCCGGTACAAAATTCGGTTTTAAACTTAATGCTTTTTGGAGATATTCGATTGCCTCGTCGTATAAACCTCTATCTTTATAAATATTGCCGAGATTAGTATACGCCTCCAGATAATCAGGTTGTAAACTTAAAGCAAGCCGGTACTGTATTATTGCCTCGTCATCTAAGCCTTTCTTCCGATAGGCAACTCCTATACCATTATGTCCCCTTGCATTATTTGGGCTCTTTTTTACCACGTCTTCCCAGAGTCTAACTTCGTCCTTCCATACAATATTCCTTTGATAAGCGGCAATTGAAAGTACGATAACTATAGCAGTCAGTAGCAAGTATCCCGAATGGGTGAATCGGTGAATTGATGAATGGGTAAATTGGAAAACATAAAAAATAGCGGTGCTGAAAGTTATAATAAACCCAACAATTGGTAGATACATCCTGTGCTCAAAAATTATCCCTGTCTCAAAAGATTTCCTACCGACATCTGAGAGAGATGTAAAAATCAGATAAGGTGAAATGGGAATAATGCTCGATTCGATAGATAATGTTATAAAAAACCAGAAAATACCGAAGGCCATGAGGCGTAAGACGAATGGGTGAATAGTTTTTTCTGATGATAGCTGACCGCCGATAGCTGATGGCTGACTGCTGATGACAGGTCTTGACCGATAAAATAAATAGATGCCTATTCCAAAAATTGATAGCAAAAAAAGGAACGATAAAAAAACATTCGGATTTAAAAATGAACTGTATATCGGATAATCATAGTCGAGATTCTGATTCATTGGGAAAAACAACAACCTTATATATGTGACTATAACTCTGAATTGTGTAAGCAGATAATTCTGAACCGATACTGATGTTGCATTAGCTGCCTCATTGATATCACTTATTAATTGTCCTAAAGGTTTATCTCTCCTCCCTACAAGGCTAAAAGGAATAATCAGCATTGTAAGCAATAGCGGGAATAGATATAAAATCCTTTTAACCCGTGAATTGTAATCCCCCCCACCCATCCCTCCCCCTCGAGGGGGGAGGGTTAGGGAGGGGGGGAAGAACATGAACTCGTAAAAGGCAATTATTATCGGTAAAGTGAATGCGATCTCTTTCGTCTTCATTGCAAGGACGGTGGAAAGGAAAGAGGCAGCATATAGCATATAGCGTTTAGCATTTAGCCTAAAGATTCTGAATCCCCGACCACCGATTGCTGATAGCTGATTGCTGAATGCTGACGGCTGTAGTCTAAATTTTATATACATCACCAGCGACAAAAGATAAAAGAACGTTGCAAGTGAAGCAACCCGCTGCCAGATATATGTAACTGCCTGTGTCTGAATCGGATGAGAAACGAAAAGCAAAGCAATAAATAAAGGTAAATAGGAGAACCCGGAAGGCACAGAGGCACAAAGGCACAAAGTAGTATTATTCTGACTCCTGACTTCTGACTCCTGACTTCCGAAGTATGGTATTTTAAATGTCAACCCCACAAGAAAATAAACAAGGATCGCATTAAGGATATGTATTGCAAGATTGAGAACATGATATCCGGTAACATTAAGACCATGCAATTTGTAATTCAGGGCAAACGAAAGATATCCGATGTATCTTGATATGAATGTATCAGATCCAGCAAGACCGATATTAAGAACCTTTGCCCTTGAAGGCTCAAGAAAAAAAACCAAATCTTTTATTATGGGATTTTCGACTATTACATACCTATCGTCGAACTGAAAAGGAACATTAAAGGTATTTGAATAGGCAAGAAGACCAATGATGGTTATTAGAAAAAGGTGAAGGAATGGGCTGCGGAATAAACTCCACTTAGCAGAAGTTTCTTCCGAAGGTACATCTTTTAAGGTAGATTTAGCCTGTGACTCTTTTTGTCTCTTTTTTCTTGAAGCTTTACCCATGAATAACTATAACAGTTCTATTTTAGTGATTCAATATATAGACAGGATGATCTAAATGGTTTCCGGGATGATATGTATGTGACGGGGAGAGATAAAAAAATTATTTGCCGAATACTTGACAACTTTAGTAGAGTATTCTATCCTTATTTATGCTGAGGTTATCTACAAAAGGACAATATGGCGTAAGGGCGATGTTCGAAATAGCGAAGGGCTATCCGGATAAACCCATTCCCATAAAGGAGATATCGGAAAGACAGGACGTTTCGGTTGCCTATCTCGAACAGATACTCAATAAGCTCAGGAATAGGGGGCTGATAAAGAGTATTAAAGGCCCGGGCGGCGGTTATGTACTTAATAAAAAACCTGCGAATATAAGTATCGGCTCGATCCTCAGGGAACTGGAAGGCCCCGTTGCAATAACGTCCTGTCTCGACCCCGAGGAGGGATGTATAAGGGTTGACGGATGCGTTACATATATGCTCTGGAAATCTCTCGGAGAAAAGATAGAGGGCTTTCTTGACACTGTTTCATTGTATGATTTGATCGAGGGAACACTATATAAAAATTCAAAATAAATGAATTATTCCTTACTTTTGAATTTTGCTTTTTGCATTTTGATTTTTTAGTATGAAATTCGTAGAGAATGTAAAACCGGATATTACGACGGACATTGTTTATATGATGTGTCCGATGCATCTATTGAAACTCGAGGAGAAGATGAGAGAACTGGATGATGGCCAGATACTCGAAATAATGACTGACTATGACGGGGCTTTAGAGGATATTCCGGGCTGGTGCGATAAGACCGGTAATGAATTTTTGGGTATAGAAGATTCGGGAGATTATTATAAATTCTATATCAGAAAGAAAGTGAGGCGGTAATGATGAAGTGTTATTTCGATCACGTTGCAACAAACCCTCTCGACACTCGCGTTCTGGATGCGATGATGCCTTATTTAAAGGATGACTTCGGAAACCCTCTAAGCATCTATGAACCGGGCTCTAAGGCTAAAGAGGCGATAGAGAATGCAAGGGGACAGGTTGCTTCACTTATAAACTCTAAGCCTTCGGAGATAATCTTTACGTCGAGCGGGGCAGAGGCGAACAACTTTGCACTGCGGGGCATTGCCCTCGCAAGACAGAACGAAGGTAAACATATAATCGTTTCGAGGATGGAACATCATTCGATCTTAAATTCTGCGAGATTCCTCGAAAAGATGGGTTTTGCAGTTACCTTTCTTCCTGTTGATAAGCACGGCATGGTTGATCCCGATGTCGTAAAAAAATCCATAACAAAAGAAACGACGCTAATATCGATAATCCACGCCAGCAGTGAGATTGGAACTATAGAGCCGATAGAGGAGATATCAGAAATTGCGAAGGAAAAAAAGATAATATTTCATACGGATGCTGTAGCGGCGGCAGGGAATATCCCTATCAATATCAAAGAACTCGGTGCAGATCTTTTGAGCATGGCGGCACATCAGTTTTACGGGCCGAAGGGTGCAGGTGCACTTTATGTAAGAGAAGGCTTAAGAATAGTTCCGCTCATTTACGGAGGCATACAGGAAAATGGAAGAAGGGCCGGGACAGAGAATGTGCCTGCTATTGTGGGAATGGGTAAGGCAGCAGAACTTGCTAAAGAAGAGATGAATGCGAGGATTGAGCATGTCAGGACATTAAGGGATAGACTTATTAAAGGTGTGTCGAGTGTCGAAAATATTTATCTTACCGGACATCCCGACAATAGGCTCCCGGGACATGCGAGTTTTTGTGTCGAGTTTATCGAAGGCGAGGCAATGCTCCTCCTGCTTGCTGCTAAAGGTATATATGCTGCGAGCGGTTCCGCGTGTTCTTCTAAGGCACTGAAGGCGTCACCTGTATTACTGGCAATGGGTATCCCTTCCGGCCTTGCGCAGGGGTCTATAGTCTTTACGCTCGGTAAAGATAATTCCGGGGATGATATAGAATACCTAATTGCAGAGTTCCCGCAGGTAATAAAAAGATTAAGAGAAATCTCCCCCTATGCAAAGGGCTGGGGGATAAAAGGAGAGGGTGGAGAATGTATAGTGCAAAAGTAATGGACCATTTTACAAACCCGAGAAATGTGGGCGAGATACCCGATGCCGATGGTATCGGTACAGAGGGAAATCCTACTTGCGGTGATGTAATGCAGATATTCATAAAGGTAGAAGACAATAGAATAGTAGATGCGAAGTTCAAGACATTCGGGTGTGGTGCAGCTATTGCCGTAAGCAGCATGATTACGGAATTGGTTAAGGGCAAGACCCTTGAAGAGGCATTGGCAATGTCTAAAGAAACGGTTGCTAATGAACTTGGCGGATTGCCTGCACAGAAAATGCACTGTTCTAATCTCGGTGCAGATGCACTTAGAAAGGCTATCGAAGATTATAAAAGCAAAAATGAATAGTGTCGGCAAAACAGTGATTAGTGTCAGTGATTAGTGAAGGTAAAATACAAAAACTGAAAACCGAAGTAGAATCGGCCTCTATGAGACGACATAGTGTAGTATTTGACAAAGATGGTGCGGGGATTGTCGAGACCCTCATAATCATCATAGTTATTAGTATTCTCGGTGTTGTTGTGGTCGATCGTTATGAGAGTATAAGATGGGAAGCAAGAAAAGCTGCGATGCAGACGGAGTTGAGTAATCTGAGACAGGCAATCCTTCTATTTAAGATAACAAAAGGCACGTATCCACGAAGTCTTAGATATCTTGTCAACGAGAATCTCGTTGTGACTTATAAAGATACCATAATCAAGGCCAAATACCTTGAACCTTATATTTTTGATAAAGACATGAATATACTCGACCCTTTTGGTATGCCATTTGCCTACGACCCTATTACAGGTAAAGTATGGTCTCAGAAAAAAGGTTTCGAAAACTGGTGACCGTATACGATTTTTAAAAAACTTTATTAATAGGGTTTACAATTTAATTTTAGATTGTTAATATAGTAAGATTTTAGGAGAGGTGGCCGAGTAGGTCGAAGGCAGCCGCCTGCTAAGCGGTTGTGGGGATAAAACTTCACCCAGGGTTCGAATCCCTGCCTCTCCGCCAGGACAGAAGTTTGAAGTGAAAAGTTAGATGTAGAAAGTTAAAATTTTTAACTCTTTAACTTTCTATTCTTAACTTATAAACTTATAACTATATTTAAAGGAGGTTCTATATGAACAAAAAGTTTCTGGTTGTGGCACTAAGTGTTGCACTAAGTGTTATTCTTGTAGGCTCTTTTGCCTGCAAAAAGAAAGAAGAGCCTGTTCCTCAGGCACCCGGAATGGGGGCACCTGGAATGGGCGCACTTCCACCCGGACACCCTATACCTGGTGGAGGGCAGGGGGCGCCCGGCGGGGTGGTGATGCCTAAGGGAGATCTCCAGGTCATTGTTCCTGCTAATGTAAAAGGGAAATGGAGTGCTGTGAAGATTGTTATCGAGGATAAGGTGTCAAAAAAGACCCAGGAATATGCGGTTAAACTTAATAGCGAGCTAAAGATACCGAATTCAGATTTAAAGATATCTGTTGGTGAATTTATGCCTGATTTCAGGATGGATGCCAACACAATAACCTCGGCGACCAACAATCCGAATAACCCTGCGGTCAGCATCAAAGTGTTCGAAGGCAATAACGAGATATTCAAGGGCTGGCTCTACTCGAAATTCCCGGCTATTCACCCGTTTGAGCACCCTAAAGTCGGCTTAACCCTCAAAGAGGGAGTCAAAAAGGGATAGAATAGCGCGCCCATAGCTCAGTTGGATAGAGCGTCGGACTACGAATCCGTAGGTCGGGGGTTCGAATCCTCCTGGGCGCGTAGTCTTAACAGGGCGTGATATAAAGATTTTTTAAAGGGGTTATAGGGTTTTCTTTATAACCCCCTTAAATCGCTTGGTGGCGGTTTGGTGGCTGTAGGTTAGGGTAGGAGTTTATTAACGGCGTTTCGCTTAGTTTGGACGGCTACATGGGTGTACCATTCGGTAGTACTGACTTGTGTATGTCCGAGTAGACTTTGAATGATTCTTAAGTCTACTCCTTCCTCAAGTAGATGTGTTGCAAATGTATGTCTTAAAAGGTGTGGGTGTATCCTTTTAGATATCCCGGCGGTCTTTTTAGCCTTTGCAATAACGTTCCTGACATTTTGTATCGGTTCCCCTGTTCTTTTTGAAATAAAGACATATCCGGAGCTTACGCCTAAATTTAAAAACTCTTTATAGAGCCATTCCCCGAAGGGTAGCTTTTTATTCTTGTTGCCTTTTCCCTTTACGGTAATGGTTCTGTTCTGCATGTCTATATTCTCCCACTTTATAAACCTTGCTTCGCTAAATCTCATTCCACAGTTATAGAGCGTAAGAAAAAATATTCTATAGATGTCCGGTGTAGCTGCCTTTATAAAACTAACAGTTTCGTCAAATGTAAGCACCGTTGGAATTGGTCTGTCATAAGGCAATCTTTCAATCCGGAAGGGTATTCCCCTGAGGTAGCCGTATTTTTTACCCCACTTATAGAATGATCCTATATAAGCAATTTCTTTTGAGATGGTTCTGTTGGTTCCTTTTTCGTTTAATCTTGTCTTTTTGTATAAGTGGAAGTGCGTAGGAGTAATTGAATCTGCTCTGATATGTCCGAGGATCGGTAATACATGATTTGTGAAGCAGGACTTAATATCACGGGTTGTGCTTTTTGCCTTATGCATATCACAGTACTCAAAGAATGGCGTAGTCATTTGATTGATCGAGGCGTTGACCGGCGGTGTTAAAGGTTCTTCGAGAGATATTTGTATATGTGCTTTTTCGATGTCTTTTGCTTCTGATTCTAATGTAACGGATTTTGGTAAAAGGATTCGAGTTCTCTTACCTTTTGAATATAGAGTTATTTCCCATCTGTAGTTCCTGTCTTTACGCTGTCTGACTGACATATTTGGTTTTTATTATAGCATCATTATAAAAATTGACAATTGACATTTGTACTTTCTTTTTGAGATACTATTGTTAAATGATAGTATCGTTTAAAGATGAAGAGACTGAACTTATATGGAGTGGGCGATTTTCGAAGAAAATAAAGTTGCCTTCTCAATTGCATGATATAGCAAGACGAAAATTAAGAATGATTGCTGCAGCTACAAATATTGAAGTATTAAGAGTACCTCCACATAATAGGCTTGAAGTATTAAAGGGTAACAGATATGGACAGTGGAGTATAAGGATAAACGATCAATGGCGTATTTGTTTTAAATGGCATAATGGAAATGCTATTGAAGTTGAGATAACGGATTATCATTGAAAGGAGTCTATGATGAGGATATTAAGAAATATACATCCGGGTGAGGTTCTTAAAGAGGAATTTTTAGAGCCGATGGGGATATCTGTATATCGTCTTTCTAAAGAGACGGGTCTTTCACAAACAAGATTGGGTCAGATAATTAGGGGTGAGAGAAGTATTACAGCTGAGGCAGCATTAAAGCTCGGTAAGTTTTTTGGTGTTCCTGCTGAATTCTGGATGAATCTACAAACGCTTTATGACATTGAAGAAGCTCAGAAACGGTACAAGACAGATGTTGAATCTATCCATACACTCGGTAATTCTAAATATGCAGTAGTTTAAAAACTTTAATTAACATAAGAATAATGCCTATGTTCATGGTGATAAGAACTCCAAGTATTCATTTTATTACCTTTGTATCGCCTTCAATTTTGGATAGCCGTTTTTCTTGTCCTATTTCTGTTATGGGTATTGTGTGTTGCATATCGAAAGTTTCTTTAAATATCTGGGCAAGCTCTTTAGCGGTCTTATCAGGTAGATCGGCTTTTTTAAATCTTTCGTAAATATTGAGAGTATTAACCATAGTACCCGTAAAATTTTATGCCTTTTTTTTAGGATGGTCTTCTCTATAAGAGACGAGAATTGCGAAGACAATTATTACGATAACAGCAGCAAATATAAAGTAAATGCCCATTTTATTTGTCCTCCTTTGTTTCAGGAATTACATAAAAGCCAACAATAAATGATAACACGGCTAAGATAAACATGATGCTGCCAATAAGGATTGTAAGTTTGTCCATAAGGACTCCGCCTACAAGTCCGACTGTGATAAAATATTTGCCGATGTCAACAAGTGCTTTGCCTATTTCTTTTCTTCTGTCTTTGTGTTTCATGCTTTATTATACCCTACCGGTCTTTTAAATAAAAATCAATGAGTTTATTGATTACCGATTTCTAAATTTATTCTGTTTCTGAGTTCATGAATGTCGTATGATGGCTTGAGTTCTTGTCGGATTAATGGGAAACGGTTGTGTCTAAAGAGTTCGTTTATAAATTTATCTCTTTTTATTCTGTCTTCTCTGAGGTGTGAACTATCGTCTAATTCGATTGCAAGTAGTATTTTGTTGTTGTAAGGCAGAGCTTCGGAAAATTCATATGTGTGGTGCTACGATGCTTAAATTTGAGGATAGAGACAATACAGAGACTTGGTATCGTCCTGTCCATTGCTATAAATTTTACTGTCCTACTTGTGGAGGTAAACACGGAGAGCTTCATAAAAAGCGTATATCCGATGTACTAAATCGGATAATTCTAAAAGGCTACTTCATTCGACAGTTTGTATTTACAGTTCCCGAATCAAAACGTCAACCATTTCAGAGTCGGAAAGGATTAAACGCATTAATACGAATTGTTAAACGGATAATTGATAAAGAATTTGGTAAAGAGAAATTAATGGTTATGTATATTCATCTATTTGGAGATCGAGACAAAAGTAAATATCATCCTCATATAAACGTACATATGTTTGAAAAAGAAGGAAAACAATCATGGAAGCTTTCCGAGGAAAAACTAAAGAAAATACGAGAGAGATATAACCGTGCATTAACATCGTATATGAAGGAAAAAGAAATACTTGAAGTAGTGAATGTTAATTATAGTTATCGTGTTGGTATAGGAAAGATGCTTCATTCAATAACGTATATGACAAGACCGACAGATGCCGGTGTATTAGATGTTATAGATGAGAAAATGAAACAATTTTTATTATGTGAATTGAAAGGATTTCAGTATATAAGAGGTTATGAAATGTGTAAAGGAAAAAAGAATAAGGAATTTTTAGTAAGGGAATTTGGTTCATGGGATGTAGTAGAGAAAAAAGGTGTTACATCTCCTTTAACCGGTAAACCGCTTTTTTGTGTTGACATAGTATCGAGTGAACGATTTGAAATGTATACCGAGGAAAAACAAGTAGAAACACGTAATGGATTATTGCGTCTTGTTGATGGTGAGAATATATGAATATATCGAAGTACGATTTTGTTGATATATTGCAGTTCTATGAATCTATATCGGAAAGACTTGAAGCATTTGTGATTAATTTATCAATCAAGGGTCATATTGATACCGAGGTAATAGACCGGGTAAATACAATGCGAAACTTAGTTTTAAAGAAAAAACAATTTTTAGCAGAAAGATATTTTGATGAATATAAAAAAAGTCATGGTACGTCTTTGACGTTACAATTAAATAATAAAGTGAGGTGATAAGAATGATAGCAAAGATTGAGGGTGAATGTATCGGAGTTGGTGAATCTGTGTTTGAGAATAAGGCTTATCCGTACTTTGAGGTACTTCAACTTGGAGATGGTAGACGGGCTTCTGAGATAATTCGTGTATCCGGTAGCGGTGTAAAAAAAGGAGATAAGGTTTTTCTTACTGCTCGGGTCTTTGTATCCGATAATGGCGATCTGAAAGTAAAAAAGATTGACGATGAACCGTTACCGGTGGGAAAAAAGATATAAGGGGGTGATGAAATGAAAAAAGAAATTGCGATTGTAGTTGTGTTCTTTGTAGTGTTGCTTGTGTTTGGTTATGCAATGTCTGCATCTGCTACATGGACTCCCCTTGTAAGTTCGTCTGATTTTACAGGTATAACAACGGATGTTACAACGGCTGCTACAGGGATAATAACGATCTGTATTGTTGTACTTGGTATATGGTTCGCAGTTGACATATCCGGTCTTTCAAGCGGTGTAACTACGATAGTTGTCGGCTTGATCGGAGTAACGCTTATTCTCGTTGGTTACAGATGGGCGAGAAAGTCTCTGGGAAGGTAGTTGTACCAGTCAGAGAACTAACCGGCCGGTGTTCTCTGATTAGTAATAAAAAAAGAGAAAGGTATGTTATGGGCTTTAATGATGTAGTAAATGCAGCAATGATAAATATTACAGGACTTCAAGTTGATATGACGACAGTCGCAATTGGTGTTTTGGGAGTTATTGTAATTGTTCTGGGTTTGGATTTGTTGCGCATTGTTTTGAAGGTAGATAGTGAGGATTCTCGAAATCGGGATGGTGATAGTAAAAAAAGAGATGGGGCTAATTGTTGTTCTCGATCTGGTGATGTGAAACGGAAAATAGAATGACATCACAGGAATTGTTGTTGCATAGTTTTAACACTATTAGTTTAGTTAAACCCAAAGTTGTATATGAGTTTGACTGGGTAGCTGCGTTTACTACTCTTTTTATAATTTTTGTTGTAGACAGAATTTTTTTTAGTAAATGGAGTTTGCAATGACATTTGACTATACGTACTTTGCATATGGAGTAGGCTTTGTGATGTTAGGTTGGGCTGTCGGAATGGTAATATCCTTTGTCTTTACAATTTTCTCTAAAATGGATCGTATATAGAGTGATAGTATGATTGAGATATCATTTCGGGAATATTGGAGAGAATATATTGTTTTATTTTTTAGTGTTGTTTGTTTTGAGTTGGCTGTTCTTTTTCTTTTTGCACGGGTATATGGTTGGGTTCGTGCGGTTCGTGAATGTTTTTTTGAAAAAAAGAATCGAAATATGAAAGCTGTTTTTTTTCTTTTTATTTCATTCGTTCTTTTTTTGTTTGTATCTGTTGTATACGCTGCTGCGCCTAATGCTCCGGGTGATCCTAATGCTGAGATAAATGCAAACCTTGTTATTATTCAAAATCAACTTACAGTTATTCAAGGGCAACTTGATCAAATTGTTTCTGCAATGGGTGCAAGTGGTGCTGTTGATTGGAATAAAACGATGTCTTTTGTAACGGGATTATTAACGTCAATGGCTGTCGTATCAGCTATAAAAATGAGGTTTTAACAATGATAGATTTTCCGAGCGGTTTTGATACCGTACAATTTGCAGGTGATATATATACAGTAGTAGCTCCATTTATAGAGATAGCTGTTTTAGTTGTCGCTTTTGGTTTAATCATAAAAGTTTTTAATCGGGTAGGCATATGATAAATCTCGAATCGTGGGGCAAATGGCGGTTTAAAATAATTTTATTTAGTATTCCTCTTTTTTTTATGGCGTTATCAGCTTTCAATAAATTAATAAAACTGTTATTGATTCTTGTACGGTCAATATAAAGGGATACTGAGATATGGATTCCATCGAAAAACTGTCTAAAAATCGAAATATGAAATCCATTTTTTCTGTTTTGGTCTATATTGTCGTTTTTGTAGTGTTATGTCCTGTTGTTGTGTTTGCTGCGGGTTTGCCTATTATTACGTTAAATAGTAGCTCTCAATTTGATTGTGGTTTGCAGTTGAACTTTTCGGTTAATCCTAATCGTGCATCAACGACATATCATATTGATTATCAAGCAACCGGTCCTGGTTCGTGTGAGCTTTCTTATGATTCATCTAAATATTCGACAGTGGAGACGTATGTTGCTGCTGATGGTAAGGATCATATTATTGATACTTCTTTGTCCGGTCTATCGCCTAATTATTATACTCTAACAGTGGTAGCGACTAATTCGTATGGTTCGAGTAGTGCTGATTGGTATCTTGTTGCAAGTTGTGGAATTAATGCTGCGAATAGAGAGTCAATGAACATTATATATATGTTTTCTGCTGTAGTGTATGGTTGTGTAAACGATCCATCGGGTTTGGATGTTACAACTACCTCGTGGTTTGAATATGGGGAGTTAGGTACGGAATATAGAACTGGCGAGATTTTAATGGATGGTGTAAGTAGTCCATGTTATAGTACTTGTAACCCTCCGTATTCTTATATACGTAATGTATCTCTTGTGGGTCTTCAACCCGGTAAAACATATAAATATCGTATTGCTATTAAAGACTCGGTGAAAACAGCGTATAGTCCTTTTGCGTCGTTTACAACGGTTTCTGAGATGGCGGAATTTAATGCTGATTATTTATATGTAGTGTATCAAGGTTATTGGTCTGTTAACAACACATGGAGAGAGGGTAATGATATCTATAAATATAAAAAAGATGGTTTTGCGGTAGATTATCCTTGTTTTGAGACCGGGGTTGGTTGTAATGAGGTATACGGTTGTAGTTATGTTGAAGGGTGTGTTCATAGTTGTTCCAAAGCAATTTCGCCGGATATGCGGGGTAATATATATGCTGTTAATTCAGGTGAATATAACGTGTTTTCTTGTATGGTGGCTACCGGTAGTGCTGTAAAAGAGTTTAGATATTATGGCTGGGATGATTTTTATACTACCGGTGATTATGTAGTTAGATATTGGGGTGGTACTTATGATGGAAAAACAATGGATACGGGTAAGGGCATTGCTGTATCAATGAATGATGAAGTGTATATAACGGATTCCGTTAATAAGCGGATACTGAGGTTTTCTTATGATGGGGTATATATTAATGCATATAATGATGTGATAACTCCTGCTTATATAGTGACGGATTATAACGGTAACGTTTATGTAACATATGAAGGTAGTGCGATAGTAAAAAAGTTTGATCGCTACTTAAGCTATTTATTTTCTTTTGGTTCTGGTGTTTTAAGTCGTCCTTCATTTATTGCTGTGGATAGGTCTTCTTTGAGTGCAGGTTTTATATATGTATATGATGTAAACAATAAGTATATAGTTCAGTTTAATCAGAGCGGTGATTATGTTCGTAAAATATATGGTGTTTCGGGAAATGGGGTTTTAAGGGCTGATGGTGGTATAGACGTATCGAGAGACAATGACTTATATGTTTCTGATGGCTACTCGTTGTGTTCGTATTCGAATGCGGGGGTTATTAAAGGTTGTATGTGTTTGAAGAATATTTGGAATTGGGATGATAGTCTTCAGAAAGGAACTCCGGATTAT